>NZ_BCAI01000016.1:0-85482 GCF_001293805.1 Pseudoalteromonas sp. SW0106-04
GAAAATTGCAAAAAACATCACCTCAAGATACTCCCCACAACTTAACCACCACTTACCCACAAAACTGTGTGGATAACACTGCTTTTCGAACATAAACTAACCGATTATGTGGCTCTTTTATCTATATACCCCAATTCACTAAAAATCTCGCGACCTATGTGCTAGATTGCCGCGCTATTCTCATACTAACTAAAGGTACACGTGTTATGACCGAAATCGCTAATGCTATTAGCGGCCTTATTTGGGGGCATGTGCTGGTATATTTGCTAATCGCTGCTGGCCTATTCTTTACTGTTCGATTGGGCTTTATTCAATTTAGAGACTTTGGCCATACTTTTAAGGTTATGTTTAACAGCCGTCAAGGTGCGCAAGGTGGGATATCCTCATTTCAAGCATTTTGTACGTCACTCGCTGCACGCGTTGGCACCGGCAATATGGCCGGGGTGGGTGTAGCTCTGTATTTAGGTGGTGCTGGTGCGATATTTTGGATGTGGCTTATTGCTTTAATTGGTATGGCCACAAGTTTTGCCGAAAGCACATTAGCTCAAGCGTATAAAGTGAAGGATGAACACGGCAATTTTCGTGGTGGTCCGGCCTACTACATGGAAAAAGGCTTGGGTAAACGCTGGATGGGCGTTGCTTTTTCATTATGCTTAATTCTTGCATTTGGTCTGGTGTTCAATGCCGTACAAGCAAACTCTATTGCGGCGGCTTTTAATGAGGCCTTTGCTATCCCTAACTACGTTGTCGGCATCGCCTTAGTTATAGGCTCTGGCTTTGTCATATTCGGTGGCTTAAAAACCATTGCTCGCTTTGCAGAATTGGTTGTGCCCTTTATGGCACTGGCTTACTTAGTGCTAGCACTATATGTGTGCGCGGTTAATCTTGAGCAGCTTCCTCAGGTCTTTATGGTCGTTATCAACCATGCGTTTGGTATTGAGCAAGCCGGAGCGGGTGCCATTGGCTATGGAGTTATGCAGGCGATGATCCAAGGCATAAAACGCGGCTTATTCTCTAACGAAGCCGGTATGGGTAGTGCGGCTAATGCTGCGGCAACAGCTACCCCCAATCCACCGCACCCTGCATCCCAAGGTTACGTACAAATGTTAGGAGTGTTTATCGATACTATAGTGATCTGCTCCGCCACCGCCGCGCTTATATTGCTCTCAGGGCAGCTGGCACCTGGCTCTGGTTTGACTGGTATCGCTCTAACACAAAATGCCTTAGTTACACACGTTGGTGAATGGGGCGCTATTTTTGTAGCCGTTGCCATCCTATTTTTTGCTTTCACTTCCATTGTTGCAAATTACTCTTACGCAGAAACTAACCTGTTATTTTTGGAACATAATCACGAGAAAGGTATGCTGATTTTCCGCGCCTTGGTATTGGCTATGGTGATGTTTGGTTCTTTAGGTGAGATAAAGCTCGTGTGGACCCTCGCCGATATCTCAATGGGGATGATGGCGATTATTAATGTCATTGCATTGTTTATGCTTTCGGGCGTCGTGATTTGGCTGAGTAAGGATTACCAACAACAACGAAAACAAGGTGTCGTACCCACCTTTAATAAAAACAAACACCCCAAGTTAGCAAAAGAAGTCGACCCCGACTCTTGGTAAAAAAAGGAGCTTCACGCTCCTTTTTTTGTATTTAAGGCAGCTGTGCCCCTAGTTTTGCTAGTGCTATTTGAAGCTCAGCAATTATTTCGTCAGTGCTTTGCTTAGAAAGGTCATTCAGCGAGCCAATCAATGAACTGTTTTGCTCATAGCTGGTTGATACTATTGCTAAGTTATTGATATCAACGATGCGCGAAGTGATCTCAACTTGATGGAAAGCTTGAGAGCGATTGGAATGATTACTAATCACCTCCCCCTCTATCACACCGTCCGCTTTCACCTTTTTAGCCAGTTCAAAAAGCGCTTCTCGCGGGTGTTGCTCATATTGCTCTTGCAAATCATGCTGTTTAAGCAGCATATCGACATTGTAACTAGGGATAACAGTGATCCCAGCGAGCGTGCTCAATTGGTAATCTATACGCTTGCTTACTGTGCGCTCGCTACTGTCTCCGCTAAATGGCGCAACAATCACAGTATGCCACTGCTGCTGCTCATAACGTGGGTTAAATTTCACTGAGGTGCACGAGCACAACAAGACAATAATAGGGAAAAGTAGGGATATCCGTTTCATTTGTATAACGACCATGACATTAAACTGACTGCCAATATACAAAATAACTGTAAGAAAAAAAAGAATTTATTATGGAGGCGGAACCCGGAGTCGAACCGAGGTAGACGGATTTGCAATCCGCTGCATAGCCACTCTGCCATTCCGCCGTAGAGATATGATTTTAGCATGTTATTAAGAATTGGAGCGAGTAACGAGGTTCGAACTCGTGACCTCAACCTTGGCAAGGTTGCGCTCTACCAGCTGAGCTATACTCGCAATCCTAATATATAAGTGCCACCTTATACTCATTGCCGAAGCAATGTTAGAAAATGGTGCCCGGGGCCGGACTTGAACCGGCACGCTGTTACCAGCGAGGGATTTTAAATCCCTTGTGTCTACCAATTCCACCACCCGGGCGGATGGCTGACATGCTGTCATACACACGTTAAGTAGATTGGAGCGAGTAACGAGGTTCGAACTCGTGACCTCAACCTTGGCAAGGTTGCGCTCTACCAGCTGAGCTATACTCGCAATCCTAACTGTATAAGAGCTAACTTATACTCATTGCCGAAGCATTATTAGCAAATGGTGCCCGGGGCCGGACTTGAACCGGCACGCTGTTACCAGCGAGGGATTTTAAATCCCTTGTGTCTACCAATTCCACCACCCGGGCTCGGGTTGCTATACGCGTGTGGAAACGTTGAGATATGGAGGCGGAACCCGGAGTCGAACCGAGGTAGACGGATTTGCAATCCGCTGCATGGCCACTCTGCCATTCCGCCATCAATGATTGGAGCGAGTAACGAGGTTCGAACTCGTGACCTCAACCTTGGCAAGGTTGCGCTCTACCAGCTGAGCTATACTCGCATCATTGAACACTGTTTATAACGCTTAGTTAAAGCAGTGCTGGGCTAGCGCCCTCTCAACACCGACGCATTCTACAGAGATTATTATACGCGTCAATACAAAAAATATGGGTTTTGAATCGTTTGCTTAATTTTTATCTAAAACGGCGTGTTATTATACATTTAGCCTTCTTTAGCGAAGAAGCTATGGCGCGCAGCCATGAGATACTGCACCATAGAGCCAAAGGTCAGAATAGTCGCTATGTATAATAGAATATAACTCAAAGTCACCATCCAAGGCTGAAATTGCCAAATCAGGCCAATAATGGCGAGCATTTGCGCTGCTGTTTTCACCTTACCAAGTTGGGATACCGCTACCTCACCACGCTTACCCTGCTCCGCCATCCACTCTCTTAAAGCCGAGATCACTATTTCGCGGCCGATAATAATCAACGCCGGCACGGTCATCCACGCACTTTGATAGTGGCCAACTAACACCACCAGGGCTGCACTGACCATTACTTTATCGGCAACAGGGTCTAAAAAGGCACCGAACGGCGTCGACTGATTTAAACGCCGAGCTAGATAGCCATCAAGGATATCGGTGATCGACGCTAGCCAAAATACAAATGCTGCTGCGAAAAACGCCCATTGACTTGGTAGATAGAAGATAAATAAAAAAATTGGGATTAAACACAACCTAAAGGCTGTTAGGGTATTGGGAATGTTCCACATAACTACTAGGCGTTCTTAGCGTTTTCTTTTCAGTAATATTCGCACGAAGGGCTATGCCTTGTCATGCAAATGGTTAAATATCTTTTCCGCCATCGCGGGACTGATCCCCGGCGCTTGGCTGAGCTGCTCAATTGTCGCGCTTTTCACGCCTTGCATACCACCGAGGTATTTTAGCAGCGCTTGGCGACGCTTTTGCCCTACGCCACCGATTTCCTCAAGCACTGATTGATTACGCTGCTTCTGGCGCTTGTTACGGTGTCCAGCAATGGCAAAACGGTGTGATTCATCACGAATATGTTGAATAAGATGCAACGCCGGTGAATCACTGCCAAGAGATACGGTTTTGCGCCCGGCATCAATCAATAATGTTTCTAAACCTGGCTTTCGGCTAGTGCCTTTAGCAACGCCGACAAGCAAGGGCATTTTTGCAAACGACCAATCGCTAAAAAACGCCACGGCTTGGTTCAATTGTCCCTTACCACCGTCAATAAAAATGACATCCGGGATCTTGCTCTCGTCAGTCAGCTTGCCATACCGTTTATTGAGCGCAAAGGCCATCGCGGCATAATCATCACCTGGGGTAATGCCGGTGACATTAAAGCGTCTATATTCACTCTTATTGGGCCCTTGACGGTCAAACACCACGCATGATGCCACCGTGTTTTCACCCATAGTGTGGCTGATATCAAAACACTCCATACGAGCGATATCATCAAGGTGTAGCGCCTCTTTAAGTAGTGCGTAGCGTTTATTGATAGCATCTTGCGTACTTTGCTGCACTTCTAAGCTAGAGTCGGCATTTTTGTTCGCTAACTGTAGATACTGAGCGCGTTCGCCACGATGCACTGTATTGAGCTTTACTTGTGTGCTTTTAAGCTCACTCATAGCATTGCTCAACGGTTGCTGCTCATCAATTGCAAAAGGCAGCACCAACTCTTTCGCGATACGCCCAGTCGCCCCTGGTGCACAATAATACTGGGCAATAAAAGACGTTAAAATTTCGTCATCGCTAGAGTCTTTTGGCACTTTGGGGTACAACGTTTTGCTGCCCATCACTTTGTGATCGCGCACCATGAGAATGTGTACCGCAACCATGCCATTTCGGCGACAATAGCCAAGGGCATCTAGCTCGGCGTGCTTTCCGGACACTGACTGCTGCTCTTGTACTTTACGTAACAGCTGGATTTGATCACGGTACTTAGCAGCTTTTTCAAAGGCGAGTTGCTCACTGGCGTGTTCCATTTTAGCCACCAATGAGCTTATTACCTCATGGGATTTGCCACCGAGAAACTTACGTACGTAGTCTACTTGGGCGCTGTATTCTTCATCACTGACTTTGCCAACACAGGGCGCACTGCAGCGTTTAAGCTGGTACTGCAAACAGGGACGGCTGCGTGCTTTGTAGTAGCTGTCTTCACATTGACGTACGGGAAACAACTTTTGCATCAAACGCAAACTTTCAGAAACCGCGCCAGCACTTGGAAAGGGCCCAAAGTATTCACCCTTGATTTTGCGCGCACCGCGATGAAAAGCTAATCTAGGGTGTTGATGCTTAGTCAATAAAATGTACGGATAGGACTTATCATCGCGAAGTAAAATATTGTAGCGCGGCTGATACTTCTTGATCAGGTTATTTTCTAGTAGCAAGGCCTCGGTTTCAGTATTGGTCAGCGTTACATTGATATCATCAATATTACGCACCAATACTTGCGTTTTAGCATCGAGGCCTGTTTTACGAAAATAGCTTGAAAGGCGCTTTTTAAGATTTTTCGCTTTACCTACGTATATCACTTGCTGCTCACTATCTAGCATGCGATATACGCCGGGTTCTTCAGAGACCGTTTTTAAAAACTGGTCGGCAGCAAAACTCATAGCCAGGATCAGTGGTCGCTATCAATATCTATCATTTTATGGCGAATGGCTAAGTGCGTGAGTTCCACGTCGCCGTTCACAGCCAGTTTTTCGAATATACGATAGCGATAGCTGTTGACCGTTTTTGAGCTCAGATTTAATCGGTCGGCGATGCTTTGCACCTTTTCGCCTCGCGTAATCATCAGCATAATTTGCAGTTCGCGATCTGAGAGAGTTTGAAATGGGTTTTCGTCGGTGCGGCCACTGAACTGCGCCAACGCAATTTGCTGAGCAATTTGTGGCGCAATGTAGCGTTGACCAGAGTTCACTGCGCGAATCGCATTGACCACCTCTTCAGGGCCTGCCCCTTTGGTGAGGTAACCGTGAGCACCAATTTGCATGACTTTACTAGGGAAAGGGTCTTCGCAATGAACAGTGAGCACAATCACTTTAACATCAGGACAGTAACGGCAGATCTTCTTCGTGGCCTCGAGACCGCCAATGCCCGGCATGTTCATGTCCATTAGTACGATGTCTGGCTCATTTTGACGGCAGAACTGCACCGCCTCTTCACCAGTTTTTGCTTCACCGATAACCTTAAAACCGCGAACATCATCAAGGATGCGCTTTATCCCGGTACGCACCAGTTCATGGTCATCTACTAGCAGTACATTAATCAACAGGAAAACCCTCTTTATACACGTGTAGTAACAGCTGTTTTGTACAATAACTACACGTATTATTCTTACACCCTAAATCAAGCACTTGTTTTATCAGAAAAACGGTCAACCCACAATGCTATGATACCATCACCGGTCACATTACAGGCCGTGCCAAAGCTGTCTTGAGCCAAATATAATGCGATCATTAATGCAATTGCTGCATCAGTGAACCCAAGCATACTGGTTAATAGCCCCAGTGCCGACATAACCGCACCGCCTGGTGCCCCAGGGGCTGCGATCATCACTATACCTAACATTAGTACAAATGGCAGCATTTCCGTCAAGCTTCCTATCGCCATTGTCGGTGACAATGCCATCACCGCCATGGCACAGGTGACAATGGTAATGGTCGAGCCAGAGAGGTGGATGGTCGCACACAGCGGTACACTGAAATTAGCAATGTGTTCTTTCACGCCATTATCTTTGCTGGCTTTAAGCGATACCGGGATGGTCGCGGCACTGGACATTGTACCAAGCGCGGTTAAATAAGCAGGTAACATATTCTTTAATAACATCCAAGGTGAGCGCCCTAACAATAATCCGGTGCCAATATACAGCACACTTAGCCATACCCAGTGCATAACCAGAGCGATGGCAAGTACAACGGCAAACGTTTGCAATGTTGAGGCAACGGTGCCGGCAACGGTCATGTCAGCGAACACCCCGGCAATATAAAATGGTAACGCTGGGATGATGACTTTCGAGAGTAACCCGTCAATCACTTCTTTCCCTTGATCAACCACTTGTTGTAGTTGTGTCAGCTGGCGCTGACTGATACCTATGCCGAAGGCGAATGCCGCTACTAAGGCACTCATCACCCCCATCAACGGCGGTATCTCTATATCGATAAAGCTGCTCAGAGCCGATTCGTCACCGCCATGAAAATTGATTGAGCCACTTATAAAAGGGGCGGCCCAAGTCATAACAATGATTGCCAAGGTCCCTGCTACCACCGTCGAACCATAAGCAAACCCCACTGTGCGGCCAAGTAAATGATTCGCCCCTTTGGGCAGCCCAGCGATGCCTGAACAAATAAAAAATAAAATAATAAGTGGAATGGTAAAGCCTATCAGCTCGCCGATGAGCACTTTGGCAGTATACAAAGCGCGTGCTACGGCCTCCGGTGCAAAGGCGCCGATTAGCATTCCAAGGACAATGCCAGCAACCAATTTAAGTATTAATTTCATGATGGTTTAGCAGTAATGAATAATGCCACCTGTTTTAACATTTTTTGTCATCAATGTATGGAAAAACCGCTGAGCACAAAGCTAAGTGTCTAATCATTGAGCACCTGTGCGGTTTGTCGCGCTGAATCGCGACTGAACGAATATATTTTGTTTACACCCTGCTAACTTGTTACAACAGCGCCATCAATAATAATCACTTGGACATGTTGTGCTTTTGTCTCGTTTTCTCGCAGGTCGCCTTGCTGTTTTAGCCATTGCCGTTAATCCCTTTATTGTATTGGCTGAAACGGCACAGCCGGCACTCAATATTCCCTACCTCGCTGATGCAGCGACTATTGATGGTCGCTTGGATGAGCCGCAATGGCAACAGGCTAAGCGCATCAGTGTAAATAACATCACTTGGCCCTATGAAAATAAACCATCACCGGTGAGTACCACCGCACTGATTTATGAAAATGACGATACCCTCTATTTAGGGTTTATTGCCGAGGACCCTCACCCCGAGGAAATTCGTGCCTTTTATCGCGATCGTGATAGCGCTTGGGATGATGATTTAGTAGGGATAAAACTGGACACCTATGGCAGTGCCAAGCTGGCCTATCAGTTTTTTGTCAATCCGCTTGGAGTTCAACAAGACTCTATCGAAAATGAGTTGAGTAAAACTGAAAACAGTGCCTGGGATGGCATTTGGGATAGCGCAGGCCATATCACCGCTCAAGGATACCAGGTGGAAATAGCCTTACCTATGCGTATGTTCAACTTCGATGACGCACCACGAAGCCAAGCCATGACCATGGAGTTAGTGCGCTTTTATCCACGAAATGAGCGCCTTCGCCTCTCAAGTATGCAATTGGACCATGGTAATCACTGCTGGATATGCCAAATGCCGCAAGTGAACGGTTTTGCTAATGCCGAACAAAGCAGTAATCTCACCGTTGTTCCCTCCTTGGTGCTTAACCAACAGCAACAACGCGACATCAATGGCGCGGCCTTAAAGCCTTGGCAAAAAGACAATAACATTGAACCAAGCTTAGACCTGAAATGGGGGATCACCCCAGATTTAACGCTCAATGCCACTGTTAACCCGGACTTCTCACAAGTAGAGGCCGATGTTGCACAACTCAACGTCAATGAAAGCTTTAGCTTATTCTTCCCAGAAAAGCGCAGCTTCTTTTTAGACAATGCCGACTATTTTGCTTCGAATTTAAACTTAATTTATACCCGAAATATCGCCGCGCCTGGCGCAGGAGCGAAACTAACAGGAAGCAAGAATGGCCATACCGTGGCCGCATTTATCAGTAACGATGAGCAAACCAATGTGCTTATACCGGGTAATTTAGGTTCTCGTGTTGTGAGTTTAGAGCAACACTCACAAGCCGGCGCGCTGCGCTATCGTTACGATATCAGCAGTGCGTTTTCCCTGGGTGCCACCTCGACTTTCAGGCGCAGTGACGATTACCACAACGAAGTGCTGAGCATCGACAGTAAATATCGGTTTGACGACTTCACCACCTTGGTGGTGCAAGCTCTGGCATCACAAAGTGACTATAGTGAGGACTTCATTGAGCAATTATGTGATGCCGATGAACCTTGCCAAACACCACCCGCACAACCTTGTGAAAGCCGCTATGACTGCAGTTATTCGGAAGCTTTGTTACGTGTGAACGAGCAGCGCTATGATGGCTATGGGTATTATTTAAGCTTGGATAGAGACACCAAATACTACAGCCTGTTTGGTAATTATCATATGCGCAGCCGTGGACTGCGTGCGGATTTAGGCTTTCTTAGTGAAACTGACTTCAACAAGTTTACCACCGGTGGTGAATACCGTTGGTACGCCGAGCAAGACGCATGGTGGAATCGTGCCCGATGGTATGCAGATTGGGATATCACCCACAACCAAGCAGGCGAGTTAATAGAAAAAGAGGCGCAAAGCTTTGTTTCACTTGACGGCCCCTGGCAAAGTTATTTAGAGCTTGGCACCATTAGTCGAGAGCGGCGTGGGTTACGAGCCGATCCATCATCCTTAGCAATCGACGGTAATAGTGCGCGCTTCAACGAAAACGAAATAAATCTATTTGCGTCCATCAAACCCAGCGCCGGTGTTGTTGCTGATATCGATGTGACGCAAGGTAATAAGGTTGATTTGGCCAATAACCGTTTGGGTGAGTTTGTGCGTATTCGCCCCACTGTGAATTACAATATCAATTCACATCTAGCGCTGCGCTTGCGCCACACCTACGAAGATTTGCAACGTCGCTCAGGTGAGGACATCTTCAGCGCTAATTTAAGTGACTTGCGCTTAACCTATCAATTTAATTTACGTAGCTTTTTGCGTTTAACCATGATTTATACCGACATCGAGCGCGAGCCCAGTAGCTACGTTAAAGAAGTGGATGCGCGCTATCGAGCATTGAGTACCCAGCTACTCTACTCTTATAAACTCAATCCACAGTCCGTGGTGTTTGTAGGTTACTCCGACAGTGGCTATCAGGACGATGAGCTATCACGGCTGGAAAAAGATAATCGTACACTGTTTGCAAAATTCAGTTACGCTTGGATTTTGTGATATAAGAAACTGCATTTATATACCTCTTCGTTATAACTGATTGGCTATATCATATAGCCAATCTTTCCTTTAGTTTTCATAAACAGTGAGTAAAGTGAGGGTATACAGCGACAAACCCGTTAGGTATTGAATATGTCAAAGATTTACGAAGATAACTCCCTATCCATTGGTAACACCCCGTTAGTAAAACTTAACCGTGTCACCGGTGGTAATGTTTATGCCAAAGTAGAAGCTCGCAACCCGAGCTTCAGCGTCAAGTGCCGCATTGGTGCTTCAATGATTTGGGAAGCGGAAAAATCAGGACAACTGACCAAAGATAAAGAGCTTATCGAGCCAACATCAGGCAATACCGGAATTGCCCTCGCTTTCGTTGCGGCCTCTCGAGGTTATAAGTTGACTTTGACCATGCCCAACAGCATGAGTTTAGAGCGTCGTAAGCTACTCAAGGCGTTGGGTGCTAATTTAGTGCTCACCGAAGGCCCTAAAGGCATGAAAGGTGCGATTGAGAAAGCCAAAGAAATTCATGACAGCGATCCTGATAAATACATTCTGTTGCAGCAGTTTGAAAACCCAGCTAACCCGAAAATTCACTTCGAGACAACGGGTCCAGAGATCTTTGATGCACTCGATGGTAAAGTCGACTTCTTCATTGCTGGTGTCGGCACCGGCGGTACTATCACCGGCGTAAGCCGCTATCTTAAGCAAGAGAAAGGCTTAAATGTGCAATCTATTGCTGTTGAACCAACGGATTCTCCAGTGATCAGCCAAACAATGGCAGGTCAAGAGGTCAAGCCGGGCCCCCATAAGATCCAAGGTATTGGTGCTGGTTTTATTCCTGGTAACCTAGATTTAGAGTTGTTAGATGGGGTTGAACAAGTCAGTAATGATGACGCCATCGCTATGGCACATGAACTAATGAAAAACGAAGGGATTTTAGCCGGTATCTCATCAGGTGCTGCTGTGGTCGCTGCTAAGCGTCTTGCTGAAAAGCCAGAGAATGCTGATAAAAACTTCGTGGTTATTCTGCCAAGCTCTGCCGAGCGCTATCTTTCAAGTCCGTTATTTGCTGGTGAATTCAGTGATCAGGAACTTGAGCAGTAAAGCCAAGAGCCATTCTTTATTCTGAAAAAAAGGCGCTTTAGCGCCTTTTTCTTTACATATTTTCAATTGCCCCTCACACTTTATTCCAGTGTATAGCCTTTATTAAATACAGTGGAATGAAACGTACTTTACTTCTTGCTCTGATACTTTTATTGACTGCCTGCGGCCAAAACGATGATGATATTACAGGCGATCCTAACTCTCCGGGTTACGTGGCAACTCAATACTTCTATGCCTTGTACAACCACGATAACCTTGAGCGCGCCACACAATATGCGACCCCAAAATTAGCGCGTATTATGCGCTCCTACGGTACGGCATCACAATTCACCCGTAACCTAGTTAATTTACAATATGATCAGGTCACCATTGAGTTAGACCGTACCGAGATGAGTGTTCGCCAGCAATATGGTGACCGCGCTACCATCAATTTAGTATTCACCGGGCACTTTCATGGCAACCAAGTCGATGATATGCGCAGTGTGAAGATGATCCGCGAACGCGGTGATTGGCTGGTGAGTGAGATTGTCCCCGACCCTTACGGTCGCTAGTAAAAAAGGCCGCTTTTGCGGCCTTTTATTGTCTCTAATCACTCAAACTCTTGTGCGGCAAAAACATCCACAGCGATGACCTCTTGCCTTAGTGACTCAGCCGCAATCAGTTGCTCGCTTTGCTCAGCGCTGAGCTTATTCTTAGCCCGTGCATCTTCAATCAGCTGCATCATCGTCAGCCCTTGAATCTCTCCTTTTTTACGCAACTTATGAACCTCACGATATCCTTGAGCTGCATGTTGTTGCGCTGCTAAAGCCTTATCAAGCACCGCTGTACCATTGCTGTCATCAACCACACATAAATGCGTGAGGCGTTCACGTACGACGCCACTGCGGGTCATATGCTGAGCAACTTGCTTGGCGACCTCATCCTTAGGCATTTTAAAATGATTGCCCAATGGTAATACCACGGCACGAACGGCCAACGACAGCGGCCAGCTTCCTAGATTGTAGATAAATTCATCAAAGGCTTTAGCGCACAGATAGAGGCTACGCTCAACACTGTATTGTACAAATGGCAGATCGGCGTGTTGATGGCCCTCATCTTGGTAACGCTTAAGTACCGCAGAGGCGAGGTACAAGTGGCTGAGTACATCACCCAAACGTGCCGACAGCATTTCTCGGCGCTTTAAGTCGCCCCCGAAGCGGAGCATGGCAATATCGGCACAAAATGCCAGCGCTCTAGAGAAGCGCCCTAGATAGCGGTAGTATTTGGCTGTCGCTCCACCGACGGGCGCCTTGGCAAAATAGCTACCACTGAGCGCATGCACGAACGACATAACGCCATTGCCAGCACTGTATAACATATGCTGGCAAAGCAGCGGGTCAAATTCGCGCACCCCTTTTTCTTCATCATCCAGCCCTGCGGCGACCATTTCATCAATCACATAGGGATGACAGCGGATCGCGCCTTGCCCGAAGATCATCAGATTCCGGGTAAGAATATTGGCTCCCTCTACGGTGATCGATACCGGTGTGCCCATATAGCAATGAGCGAGATAATTACTCGGGCCCATTTGAATGCCCTTGCCGGCGTGTATATCCAAGGCATCGTTGATCACTTGGCGGCCCATCTCGGTCATATGATACTTAGCGATGGCGGTGATCACCGACGGACTTAATTTTTGGTCTATCGCCGTTGCGGTCAAGACCCGCGTAGCTTCTAATTGATAGGTTAATCCGCCGATGCGAGCGAGGGCTTCTTGTATTCCCTCAAACTCGCCAATTGCGACACCAAATTGTTGCCTTAGCGCCGCGTAAGCGCCACTGGTGCGCGCACTCAAGTGCCCGGTTGCCGTGCTCAGCGCTGGCAATGAAATACCACGCCCTGCACTTAAACATTCCACTAGCATGCGCCAACCGTTGCCTGCTTGCACTTCACCACCGATAATCCACTCAAGTGGAATGAAGACATCTTTCCCTTCTGTGGTGCCATTTAAAAAGCCCATATTCATGGGTTTATGCCTGTCGCCAGTGCGTACTCCAGGGTGGTCGGTGGGGATCAACGCACAGGTAATACCGATATTTTTTGTTGTTCCTAATAATCCGTCGGGGTCGAACATTTTAAAGGCCAAGCCCAATACTGTCGCGCGCGGTGCCAAGGTGATATAGCGTTTTGACCAGTTTAGACGTAAACCCAGCACTTCCTTACCGGCAAATTCGCCTTTGCATACAACCCCGGTATCTGGAATAGCACCGGCATCCGAACCTGCTTCTGGACCGGTCAAGGCAAAACATGGCAGCGCTTCGCCTTTGGCAAGCTTTGGTAACCACTGTTGTTGTTGGGACAAGGTGCCATAATGAAGCAGAAGCTCAGCGGGCCCTAAGCTATTGGGCACCATGACAGTCACCGCAGCACTTAGGCTTTTACTGGCAATTTTGGCAACAATGGTTGAGTTGGCCAATGCCGAGAAGTCATGACCACCGTGCTCTTTGGGAATAATTAGGGCGAAAAACCCCTCATCCTTTAGGTACTGCCACACGGACTCTGGCATGTCCTGTTGTGCGGTAATGGTTTCATCATCAAGCATGGCGCACAGCTCAACGACTTGATTATCAATAAACTCACGTTCTTCAGCACTTAACTGTGAGGTTGCATACTGGTGCAATTGGTGCCAATCGGGGTTGCCGCGAAAGAGCTCCCCATCCCACCAGATATCGCCCGCTTCCATGGCATCTCGCTCTGTCGCAGACAGCGGCGGTAATGCTTGTTTAAACCACTTGAAAACTGGTCGAGTAACAATGCTCATGCGAATATCTCGTACTGCGAAAATAACGATCACAGCTACGATGATTAATAAAACTAACCACATCATCTTGTGTTCCTTGATACCGTAAAGGGTGCTTTTCAGTATGGACGAACGGCAAATATTTACAATCCCTTCAATGTACTAGCCGAGTGCTCTGACTATCTATAATAATTTACCCCCTCTGCGTACGCTGCTATATTTAGCCGGCGTTAGCGATGCCCACCATCGCCGATAACAATTAGAGGAAAAATAATGACACGTCTTCCATTTAAACTGAGCCTGAGTGCGGTTTTGGTCTCGGTAACCTTAGGGTTAAGTGGCTGCAATGACACAACCACAACTCAGCCCACTGAGAGCGCTGCAGAAACAAAAATGAGCAGCAACAAACTCACAGCAACTGATGCCAAAGCGTTTTTAGCAAACACTGAACAGCAGTTGGCCAAGCTGTATGAGAAAAGTAGCCGTGCCGCGTGGATTTACGCCAATTTTATTACTCATGATACGGCACAGCTCGCAGCGGCCGCGAACCAAGAAGTAACCGAAACCATCGTACGTTTAGCCAATGAGGCTGCCCGTTTTGATGATCTGGAGTTAGACGCTGATAGCCGTCGCAAGCTCGATAAACTGAAACTGGCACTGACGCTACCGGCCCCACAAGATGCAGCAAAAACCGAAAAGCTGGCCAATATTGTCGCTGAGCTTGATGGTCTGTATGGCAAAGGCGAGTATTGTAAAGATGATGGCCAATGTTTAAGTCTCGGTGAGATGACCGCAACCATGGCATCGAGTCGCGACTACAATGAGTTGTTAGATCTATGGCAAGGGTGGCGACAAATTTCTAAGCCTATGCGCCCTTTATACGAACAGCAAGTCACGTTAACGAATGAAGGCGCGCAAGAGCTTGGCTATGCCGACACAGGCGCAATGTGGCGCAGTAAGTACGACATGCCCGCCGATGAATTTGCCACTGAACTTGACCGCCTATGGGGCCAAGTTAAGCCTTTATATGACTCCCTGCACTGTCATGTGCGCGCCAAACTGGGTGAGCAGTATGGCGAAGATAAATTACCTGAAGATGGCACCATTCCTGCGCACTTACTCGGTAATATGTGGGCACAACAATGGGGTAATATCTACGACTTGGTTGCGCCTGAAAATGCCGATCCTGGCTATGATGTGACCGAGCTACTAGCGCAGCATGACTATGATGAACTAGAAATGGTGCGCGGTGCGGAAAAGTTTTTCACCTCCATGGGCTTTGCACCGCTACCTGATACTTTCTATGAGCGCTCTTTATTTACCAAACCTCAGGATCGCGATGTGCAATGTCATGCATCAGCGTGGAACCTCGATAGTAAAGATGATTTACGCATTAAGATGTGTATTCAGCGCACCGGCGAAGAGTTTGCCACCATTCACCATGAATTAGGACACAACTTCTACCAACGCGCTTACAACCAGCAACCTCTGTACTATCAAGAAAGTGCCAACGATGGGTTCCATGAAGCCATTGGCGATACGATTGCGCTGTCGGTCACTCCTGAGTATTTAAAAGAGATTGGCCTATTAGATGAAGTCCCTGATGAATCTAAAGACATTGGCTTACTCATGCGCATGGCACTAGATAAAGTGGCCTTTATCCCATTTGGTTTGTTAGTTGATCAGTGGCGTTGGCAGGTGTTTTCTGGAGAGATTACCCCTGAGCAGTACAACCAAGCTTGGTGGCAATTGCGCAAGAAGTATCAAGGGATCAGCGCTCCCATCGCTCGTTCTGAGTCAGACTTTGATCCGGGAGCCAAGTACCACGTGCCTGGAAACACGCCTTATACTCGCTATTTCCTAGCCCATATTTTACAGTTCGACTTCCATCGTAGCCTATGTGAGATTGCCGGCAATGACGCCGCCATTCACCGTTGCTCCATCTATAACTCAAAAGAAGCTGGGCAGCGACTCAACGAGATGTTAGAAATGGGCTCTTCGCAGCCATGGCAACAAGCGCTCGCAAAAGTAACAGGTAAAGAGCAAATGGATGCAACCGCTATTCTTGATTATTTTGCACCATTACAAGCTTACCTAGATGAGCAAAACAAGGGTCGTCAATGTGGTTGGTAAGGGTTATTAACCCTTAGCGACAAAAAAGCCCAGCATATGCTGGGCTTTTTTATTAATTAGTTCAACGCTTAGAACTGTGCAGTTGCTTTTAGGAACCACTGATCATAGCTTGACTCATCCCAGTTGCTGCCGTAACCAGCAGATACTGCGAAGTTGGTGTCGATGAAGTATTTCGCACCAAAGTTATAGAAGTCTTCATCGTCGAAGTTAACGAATACTGACGTCATTTTATTGAAGTAGTAGTTAGAACCTAGCTGCCAGTAGTTGTCCGCATCGTCACGGTTAATGTACTGTGCTTCAACAGTTAAGTAGTTACCTTGCTTAAGGTCTTTGAAGTACTTACCGTTAAGCTCACGGTGGTCGAACTCGTCATCAATACGCACTTCAAAACCGATGTAATCAGTGCTGTTTAAAGCGTGATCGTAACGGCCAGAGAAGAAGTAAGTTTCATCACCGTGCTCTGGGTCTACGCGCTCAGCTTTCAACAAGAAGTTGTCGCTAACTAGGTAACCAAGGCTTAGTGTGTATTGATCAGCACTGTCGAAGTCATCTGGGTCAACAACGCTGTAAGACGCGCCTACTAGGAATTGATCCGCGAAGTATTCACCGCCTACGTTGTAGCCAGTCGCATAATCATTGTCTGAGATACGACCAAAGATGTTTGACTCTTTGTTAATATACTCAAACTGATCAAGCGGGCCCAACACCTGCTTTGGTGCGAAGTAGTAAATCGAATCTACGGCAACATTGTCCTCACTTTCTACATTGAGGTATTCAAGGTTGCTGATTGATTGATAAGACTGTGCGAAGGCAGCACCGGAGAAAAGTACAGACGCGATGGCGACGGATAGTTTTTTCATAAATAGATTTCCCTATATCTAGTTTTTTAAAACAGCGCCACTCTAGCGCTGTTGAAATGAATTATAACTTAACTAAGCACTTGATTGTTTTAAATAAATGTTAGTTTTTGTTAGATATAGGTACAGTTTTTTACAAAACGTAGCGAGATAGGATCCGATACACTTCGTTAATGTTGTCACCCGCTTTAAAGTTCTTACACAACGGACTCGGATCAGAGCCTATCCAAATTTTTAGTTCAGCATCCATATCAAAGTGGCCAGCACTTTCCTTACTGAACTTAGTGATTTTACTAAATGGAATACTGAGCACCTCCATCTTCGACCCTGTTACACCTTGTTTGTCTACTAAGATCAGACGTTTGTTAGTGAACAAGAATAAGTCGCGGATCACTTTATACGCTTTTTCTAGGTTCTCACCTGGAGCAAGTATCTCTTCAAGTAAAGAGTCTAACTCCCCTTCATCTACTTCACTGGCATTGCCAATTAATCCACTAAGTAATCCCATTGCTACGCTCCTGTTGCGAATAATTGATTTTCTAGGGTGTGACCGTTTATCAGGGCGCGATAACGCCACTGTTGTTTATGGCACAGCGTTAGCAAGGCGATATCCATTGCCTCACTGAGGCCCTCGCTGCTGTAACCAATAACAAATTCATTACGCTGACTATTATCAACGCTCACTACGTGAGGAAGCGCCTTTAACGCCGCTGCAACATGATCGTTTTGCTCACGTAGTTGCAGAGTTAGATACGCCAGCTGCTCGGTTTGCGAGTCCAATTGATGGGTCGCCAAGCGCCCTTGCTGCAAGTATAAAACGCGGTCGCAGAGCCGCTCCAGCTCCGATAAGTCGTGCGAGCTCAATACAAAGGTCGTCTCGGTACTGAGCGCACTGACCAACTCTCGAATAGCCCTGGCATTGGCGGGGTCTAAACCAGCCGTTGCTTCATCAAGCATCACCAACTTCGGCGAACCAAGTAGCGCTTGGGCGATACAAATGCGCTTTTTCATGCCATGAGAAAGCTCTTTAGCGCGACTGTCTGCGGTGTCTTTGAGATTGACCAGTTCCAACACCCGCTGTGTTTCTATTTTTGCTTGGCGCTGGCTAAAACCTTGCAGGCGTGCATATAAAGCCAATTGCTGGGCAACACTAAAGTTGGGGTCCAGTAGCGCGTCTTGTGGTAAGGCACTTAACTGACCGAACAACGCGGCGCTGCCGGGACGATGTCCCAATACCTTAATCTCGCCTTCACTGGGTTGCAAATAGCCGCAGATAAGGCTAAACAGCGTGGTTTTACCTGCGCCATTGGGGCCGACTAACGCAATGGGCTTTCCGGTTTGTAATTCAATATCAACATTATCGAGCGCTTTTTTGCTGCCGAAATAGTGGCTAACGCCGCGTGCTAAAATTAACTGGCTCATAGACTACTCCGCTGCAACTTATAAAAACTTAGCGCTAACAACAGGCCACTTTGCAACAATGGCCAAGCTATGTCGGTGACAGGGCTGGGCCGAACGGTGGCGATATTATCTAGCGGCTCACCGGGAATAAGGTAATCCAACCACATCGGCAGTCCTAACTGGCCTTGTAGAATAGCCAGTACCATTAACCCTATGGTGTACAATAAAATAACGTAAATAAGCGCCATACGTGATGAGCGCGCTATGGTATTCAATAACGTCATCAAGGCAATAAATGGCATTAGGTTAACCAACAGGAGGAGTTCAAACTGCAGCGCGCGTGCCAAAGCAGGGACCAGTGCACTGGTATCGCGAAAGGCGATGAGGATTAGCGTGCCGATAATGCTAATCGCCAGCAACGCAGCGGCGCTTAAGCAGTGACCGAAATAGCGCCCTAATAGAATTTCAGCGCGAGTGGCGCGTAAAGCGATGAACCGCAGCGTGCCGCGTTCTTTGTCGCTAACAAATTGGTCACTGGTTAAGTAAATAATGAAAAGAGGAAAGGTGACTAAGGCAATCAGCCAATATACGGCCATTTCCGCATCAGGCCAGTGCAATAAACTCTGTAACCCGAGGTTGCCAAAAGCGGCAAGCATAAATTGTTCAAAGTTAGGGTCTGAAAGCACCGATACAGCTTGAGAAATACCGTAGCGATAAATCATCAACCACACTAAGGCAAAAGCAAGCAACGCCAACCACGCCTTTTTGGTAAGAAAGTGTCGCGCCAGTTCAAATTTAACCAGCTCGAAGATACGCCTTGGATCCATCCTGATATCCTGATTTGTAGTTATTTGTAGCTACTATAAATGAAAAAAGCGCTCAAAAGTATGAGCGCTTGTAAAAAGATGTGTCTGACGCTATTTATTGGCTAAAGCATTGGCGTACACATCAAGCCCTTGGCTGAGGTCGGCAATTAAGTCATCGACGTCCTCTAAACCGATATGCAAACGCACCACCGGGCCATACTGCCATGACGTTTCACTACGCAAAGCCTTCATGCTCAGGTTGGTGGTAATTAGACTCTCAAAGCCACCCCAAGAGAAGCCCATTTTAAAATGGTGTAATGATTCAACTAAGGCATCAAGGGCTTGTTGTGTGCCCTCTTTCATTACAACGGAGAATAACCCATTACTGCCGTCAAAATCGCGTTTGAAAAACGCATGGCCCGGACAACTTTCCAGCGCAGGGTGACGAACATGATCCACTAACGGGTGCGACTGTAGCCACTTTGCTACTTGCAATGCGCTACGCTCATGTTGCTGTAACCTCACAGCCATGGTGCGTAGCCCTCGCAAAGCCAAATATGCATCGTCGGCACTGCAACATTGCCCCAAAAGGTATGACTGCTCGCGCAGCACCGGCCAATGCTGCTCATTGGCAACACTGACTCCCATCATCACATCACTGTGACCTACTATGTATTTGGTGGCCGCCTGAATACTAATATCAACACCATGCTCTAAGGGTCGAAAATGCATACCATTGCCGTAAGTGTTATCCAGCATGGTCATAATATTGTGAGCCTTAGCCTCGGCCACCATGGCGGGCACATCTTGGACCTCCATGGTGATTGAGCCGGGGGATTCCATAAATAGCACCTTGGTATTTTCTTGGAAAAGCGTACTAATATCGGCGCCAATTTGCGGGTCATAATAGGTGGTTGTCACCCCTAACCCTGCCAGCACTTTGTCGCAAAAATCCCGGGTAGGTTCATAGGCATTATCCATCATCAGAATGTGATCGCCGGCTTTGACAAAAGATAGCAGGCTATTACTGATGGCAGCGGCGCCCGACGGATAAAGGGCACAGCCGGCTCCGCCTTCTAGCTGAGCAATTGCTTGTTGTAGCGCAAAGTGTGTTGTGGTGCCGCGACGGCCGTAAAATAATGCATGGTTTCCGCGATTTTTAGCTGCGTCTTTAAACTCAGCAACGGAATCAAAAACCACGGTAGAGGCGCGCTGTACCACAGGGTTGACAACCCCTTGAGTGAACTTTTTATCTCGCCCAGAGCTTATCAACTGTGTTTGTTTTTTCATTTGTTTTCCTCATTCTGTGCAACCCAAGTATCAATAAGATACCGTGAAATAGAATCGCAGCGGGGAAGTTTGTAGTCAGTGCCCGCATCTCCCCAAGTGCCAAAATGCTTTAGCTCGTCTCTAGAGAACCAACGTGCGTCGCTGAGCTCGTCTTGGTCAATAAAGATATCTGTTGAGCTTGCCTGTGCCATATAGCCTAACATCAGCGAGCTTGGAAAAGGCCATGGCTGTGAGGCAATATAGCGTGGCGATTGCACGGCTATTCCCGCCTCTTCCATCACTTCTCTGGCAACAGCAGCTTCGAGTGTTTCCCCTGGGTCGACAAATCCAGCTAAGGTGGAATAGACGCCCTCAGGCCAGCTTGCTTGACGACCTAATAAACAGCGTTCGATACCATCATTGAACATATGATGCACCAACATAATAACGGCCGGATCGGTACGTGGAAAAGTAAGGTGACGACAGTCGCGGTTGATGCATTTTCGGGCATGACCGGCCTCCGCTTGAATATTTTCATTGCCGCAACGGCCACAAAAGCGGTGGGTCTTATGCCAATGGCACAGCCCTCGCGCAAGTACCAGTATTGCAGCAGCGCCAGGCTCAACTATCGAGCCATAACGGCGGATATCGACAAATTCACCTTCGGCGTAAGCACAGTCGTTAGGCAATGTTTCACTCACATCAAGAGCAAAGTAATGCTGGCATTGATGCTCACCTAAATAAATCGCGTTATCGGGGGCGAAGTCTTTTACTTGCTCATAGCTCAAAAACAGTGGGGTTTGATTATCAAAACTGAACAAGTTTCGATCTGCATTTATTAATACATAACGCCCCAGCGGGCGTTTATTTAACAGCCAGTTAGGGTCTTTACGCTCGCTTGAGTGCCTATCCAATGGCAACTGGGTGTATTGCAGCATGGTTTTGCGGTAATTCAGGACAACATGGTTCTACATTATCACAGTTCAGTAAAATCACAGTAATGTGGGTGATAGTGACATCGCTTCTTTTATCGTTACATTGACCATCAAGGGGTTGTGCCTGTTCTCATTAATAAACGCCGCTAACACAGATACAAAAAAAGCCCGAGCTGGGCTTTAATGGTATTTAACGTGATGTTACTTAGCCGCTAGGCGCGCCAATAACTTCTGATTTTCGGCCTCTATATGCTTGTAGAAATCAACATCAGCAAGCTCACTGGCTGCGGCTTCGTCAATAACGATAACGGCATCGCGATGCATCTGCAGTGCCGAAGCTGGGCAAGAGGCAGTTAGCGGCCCTTCTACCGTGGCTTTGATGGCTGCCGCTTTATTTTCACCAATTGCCAATAACACCACTTTTTTGGCATCAAGTATGGTACCAATGCCCATGGTAATGGATAAGTGCGGCTGATATTCATCCTCGCTGAAAAAGCGAGCATTATCATCGATCGTTGCCTTCGTTAGGGTCTTAACACGGGTTCGCGATGTTAACCCTGACGAGGGTTCATTAAAGCCTATATGGCCATTGCGCCCTATTCCAAGTAACTGAATATCGATGCCACCGGCTGCGAGAATGCGCGCTTCATATTCCTGACATGCAGCAATAGGGTCTTGGGCATCGCCCGGCGGTACATGGGTATGCTCTTTGGCAATATCAATGTGGTCGAACAACTGCTCATTCATAAAGAAGCGGTAGCTCTGCGGATGAGAGCCGTCTAAGCCTAAGTATTCATCTAGATTAAAGCTAGTAACTTGTGAAAAGCTGATATCACCCTGTTGATTTTTTTTGATCAAATTTTGATACAGCGCCACTGGCGTTGAGCCTGTCGCCAGGCCGAGCGTGGAAGCGGGTTGCTTTTTTAGCTGGGCTACAAATAGGTCAGCGCCGTAACGGGCTACCTCTGTAGCATCTTTAAGAATCACGATTTGCATGTTTAGCTCGTTGTTATAGTTGATAAAAATGGGACCTATGACTAAGCGTTCCGTGCAATCTGAACTTGGTCATAGATCAGAACCTAATCGGGATACTGTAATTAGGTTTACACCATTATGACAACGCTGTCATTATTGGTTATAAAACCTAATTTGTAAAGTAAAACTGAGCAAAAAATGTCACTTTTTTAGTTATTTATTAAACATCAACAGGGTTAAACACTGACAAAGATTTTACGTTTATACATCCAGTGTAAGACAAGCAGCTGTACTGTTAACAAGGCGACGACAGCAAATAGAGGTTGCCATGGCTCACTGACAGAGCGCACGACCCCACCAAACACACTATTGGCGATGTAGCCCCAGTTCACTAAGCTTGAAGCAAGGTAAATAATAATTGAATTAGCGCCGATAATTACAAACGGATAAGCGGCTTTACGTTGGCCAAGAATGTCAACCACGCTATAGAACACCGCCAATAAAATTGCACTCCAGCCGACAGTAACGAGTACAAACGAGCTGGTCCACAATTCTTTATTCACTGGAAAGACACTGTCCCATCCCCAACCTAGCGCTAAGCTGACTAACCCCGCAGCAAACAGCTGCGCCGCTACTCGCCATTGGCCTTGAGTGGCACCGCGAGCAATTAATTGCCCGGCAAAGACACCTAAAATAGCGTTGGCGGCTGCAGGAATATTTGACAGTAAACCTTCTGGGTCAAGAGGCCGGTTTTGATAGGTAATACCAGGTAATAAGTGTTGATCAACCCAGGCATTCCAACTGCCCTCAGGACTCAGCGGCGAGCCGTGGCCGCCGGGTACCGGCAACACCGTCAACCAAAGCCAGTAGCCTAACAAAATTGCCACAGCGACAATTGCTTGAGTGCGCAACGAGGTATGCCATACCAGCATCGCCGCGATAAACCAGGCAATAGCAATACGCCCAAGCACACTGGCATAGCGAATTTCGTCAAATGCCATTGGCATTCCTGTGCCCCAGCCGTGATTATAGAGAACTCCTAAGGCACTAAGTAGTAACAGGCGTTTTACTGCTTTGTGATAAAAAGGCTTGCGTTCGGCCAGCGGCAGGTGATCAATCCGCTTCGGGGAAAGCCCCATGGCCACACCAGAGAGAAAGATAAATAGCGGGAAAATAAGGTCGTAAAAGGTGAAACCGTGCCATTGCGAATGCACTGTATGCGCTTCAAACGCCTTCCACCCTTGCCAACCTGTTAATACGAACAATGCGGCAAAAATAGATTGCCCGCCTAAAATCCAAAACATGTCCATACCGCGCAGCGCATCTAACGAGGCTAAGCGTTGTTTTTTTTTGCCGGTATCAGGTGTTGTCATAGTTTCTCGCTGTTAGTTTCTGCGCACTGTTACATCACTGTATCCATGCGTACCTCTTCCATGACGGCCTGTTTTATAAGGGGTTCACTGTGCTTAGCGGCTAAGGCGTACGCCGCCTATGTAGGTGGCCTGCACATGTTGGTGCTCATCCAGCGCCACAAAATCAGCATCGAAACCATTTAGGAGGCGACCTTTGCACTGTGCTAAGCCCAAGTATTGCGCCGGATAGAGCGATGCCATACGCAGGCTCTCGGCTAAGCTGATATCCAATGTATTTACGGTGTTGCGCACAGCTCTGGCCATATCCAACACACTGCCAGCTAATTCGCCCGTACTGGAATTCAACCGGTCGCCGGTGCGATAGACTTTACGGCCATCGAAAAAATCAAACTCTTCGGCATCAGTGCCCACTGGAGGCATTGCATCGGTAACAAGCATTATCTTGCCGCGCTGCTTGGTACGAATTGCCAACTTCGCCGAATCCGGGTGCAAGTGATGACCGTCGACAATTAACCCGCACCAACTACTGTCATGCCATAACGCCGCACCGACAACCCCGGGTTCACGTGAGGTAAAGGCAGACATAGCATTAAATAGGTGGGTGAAGCCATCAGCGCCAGCGTCTAGCGCTGACATCGTGGTTTCATAGTCGGCATTGGTGTGGCCCAAAGAGACCTTTACACCCATGGCAACTAAACGCTTAATATCCGCTGCGCTAACATTTTCTGGCGCCAAGGTAACCATTTTAATACCAAGATCATCGCGCTCGTAAATCGCAAACTCTTCATCGCTAATGGGGCGAATAAACTGCTCGCTGTGCGTGCCTTTTTTTGGCAAACTGAGATGTGGACCTTCAAAATGAACACCTAAAATACCTGGTGTATTTTTTGCCACCGCTTCAGCCACTGCGTCAGCGGCACGACGCATAATCGCGATGTCGTCTGTGATTAAGGTCGGCATATTGGCCGTTGAGCCAAATTGACCATGTGCTCTCGCTATTTGCGCTAAGCAGTCAACACTTTGTTCAGCATTAAAAAATGCACCGCCACCACCGTTTACTTGTACATCAATAAAGCCGGGGACTACGAGCCCAGAAAGTTCGGTGACAGGGTCGCTGGTGGGTGCATCAATAAATTGCACTTTACCGTTAACACTTTGAAAATAAACATCGTTATGAAAACGCTGCCCGTCAAATAGGCGTTCAGCATGGAAACTTTGACTCATTTAATTGCGACCTTTTGTTCTTCTTCTAACAGCGCATTTTGGGCAAAATAAACAGCGCCCATCTCGGGTGGCTGACGAGGCACTTCAACACGTTTAGCTATATCAGGATCTAACCATTTTTGCATGGGTTCAGACAAGCCGCCAATCATAGATAAACGTGGAGGGTTAATTTCTAATAATCGTTTAGCCAAATTACTGATGTAGCGCGCACCGTCTTTGACTATGGTGAGCGCGACTATATCACCATCATGAGCCGCCTCTATGACCATACGCGCGAGTTTGGCGTAGCTGCTTGAGGGTTGACCCGCCATTTGCTCTGCAACTCCCATTGCTGAGCTGGCATTAAAATGTAATTTAAACATCTCACTCAGGCGAGTTTGCGGACCTAATCCGTCCAAATCTAATAACACCGCCTTGAGTGCTTCAAGACCCAGCCATGCACCGCTGCCTTTATCGCCTTGAGCAAATCCATGGCCGCCATAATTCACACTATGACCTTTAACACAGGCAAAGCCACAAGAGCCAGTACCGGTAATAATCACTGCCCCGTCACCGCCCTCATGTGCGCCGATACAGGCAGTATGCAGGTCGGTGGTCAAATACATTTTTTGAAATGGGTGTTCCCACTCACTGATTTTCTCAAATAGACTGGGTAGGTTAACCCCTGCCAAGCCTAAACCAGCCACTAATTGATGCACGCTTTCTAGGCGTAGGCCTGCATCACGCATCGCTTGCTGAGTAGATACCATAATCGACTCTAAAGTGCGTTCAAGACCATGTAATGGATTTGCAGGGCCGCCCAAGCCGGTACCCAGTACTCCCCGTTGGGCGGAGTAAATGGTCGCCCGGCATTTGGTTCCCCCACCATCTATGCCTATAAATAATTGCTCTTGACTCGCACTCTTCGCCATCATTGTACGACCTCTAACCTTGTTAATGTATTCGCAAATACGCTTTATCGTTTTTGTAGCGCGTATGCTCTTCCTCAACCCATGTTGAAATTATGTTACACAATTAATGACAGCGTTGTCATTAATTTTTTTAAATTTTCCCTAATTAATTCTGTTCACTAGGTTACTACTTTGTTTTTATTGGTCTTTTCTTAATTCTAGCAGGATAGCTAAGACATCAGCATATATGAATTCATTAGTTCCATCAATCGAGAATAATAGAATAAATAATTCCTGCCATATGACTTACCGCTCAACTTGCGTGTGTTTCCTTGCATCAACGGGTTTATGTAACTATATTGAGTTACCTAAGTACATGTAACTTTAATTAGTTACTTAACCAAATGTAACCACTGAGAGTTCCTTTATGCCCCAAACACCTTCTTATTACACTGTGTTAAGCGGTGATCTCGTCGACTCTCGTAAGCTAAGCAGTGACGACTATGACAATGCATTATATAGCCTAGAGCAAGGGCTACGCGCTATCTGTGAACGCTTCGATGGCGACTTTAGCATTTATCGCGGTGATGCCTTCCAATGTATTCTTAGCCAAAGCCCCACCCCTTTGCTAGCCAGCATTATGCTGCGGTTGTTTTTACGTGCCCGAGCTCTGGACGCACGCATTAGTGAGGCATGGGGCCCGATAGATAACTACCGCAAAGACATAAAAACCGCCACCGGTCCAGCGCTACTCCTCTCGGGGACGGGCTTAGATAATATAAAAAATATGCGTCTACGTCTTAGTCTACACCAAATAGACATGAGCCCAAGTTTTGTATTGAATATTCGCTTTATAGATAACCTGATCAGTCACACCAGTGCCAAACAAGCACAAGCCTTGTATTTGTACCATTGGTTACGTAATAATGACCATGCAACCATAGCCAAAGAGCTTGAAACTTCAAGAGAAAACGCCACCAAGCTACTTAACGCTGGCAACTACCACCTCGTTGATGAATTTATAGCCGTAGCCGCAAAGGAACATGCTTATGGATGAGCAAATAGCACTTCTATTGGCGCTATTATTAGCGCACTTTATTGCCGATTTTTATTTGCAACCAATGCACTGGGTGCACAATCGCAACACTTACCACTATAAATCAACCAAATTAGCACTGCATGTGTTAGTTCACGGCGTGCTATCGGCCACCGTGCTTATTGCGTGGGAGCACATTTACGGCTTGGGTGAGTGGCCGGGCGTGTTGCTGGCTACGTTGAGTATTATGCTCAGCCATTGGCTCATTGATGTAGGAAAGTCCTATACTCGAGGCGGTATTATACCCTTTGTGGTTGATCAGTTCGCACACATAATCGTGATCATTTCGCTGTGCCTGTGGCTCAGTGATGCAGATACCCTCACACAATGGGCGAGTCAGGGGCTGAGTAGACAATCATTATGGGTAACGCTGCTTGCCTATGCCTTGGTTTTAAACCCCTGCTCTGTGGCTATTCGCATGTTATTGGAACGCTGGCAGCTACCTTGTAGCCATAATGAGCAACAGCTGCCACAGGCGGGTCATAGTATTGGCGTACTTGAGCGCGTGCTGATGCTCACCTTTGTACTGATTGATGAACTCGCTGGTGTCGGTTTTGTGTTAGCGGCTAAATCGGTGTTTCGCTTTGGCGATTTGACCAATAGCAAAGAAAAGCACCTGACCGAATACGTGATGCTGGGCACCTTATTAAGTGTCACCTTAACATTGGCCATCGGCCTCGCTACCCGCGCTTTGTTAAACACCCTATAGTAAAGAATCCACCTTCTGAAGAAGGTGGCTTTGTGAATGCCCCCTCAAAGGGGGCGTTGTTTACTCCAGCGTTAATTGGGCTTGCTCTTGCTTCTCTTCTTTCTCTTGATGCCTGACGTAACGCCTTATTACCTCTTCATTTATTCCAACCGTATCGACAAAGTATCCTCGTTGCCAAAAATGGTTCCCCACATCTTATTTTTTCTCAAGTAAGGATATTTACTAAATAGCTTTAGTGCTATTTTACCTTTGAGTGCTCCCATCAGGCTCGATATCGATAACTTCGGTGGGACCTTGATAACCAAATGAACATGGTCTAACTGCACATTGAGCTCTACCACTTTACAACCAAGTTGCTCACTGTATACGTGAATACAGCGATAGACATCTTTACCTACCTTGTTCTTCAGTATTCTGAAACGGTATTTTGGGGTCCAAACTATATGATATTGACATCGCCAATACACATGCGATGCTTTCTCGTATCTACTCATGTTTCTTGTCCTTTGACTTCGCTAAAAATCAAAAGAGCAATTAACATGGGTAGCTTTTTCAGGCCAAGCCTAAATTGATGATAACCACCTACTGAAGTAGGTGGTTTAGGGGCTGAAAATGAAAAAAGCCCGCAAATGCGGGCTTTTTCTAGTTACTTTACACCAAGCTCTCGTAAGCGCTCTTGTAAGTAGCTATCTGCTGTATAGCGCTCGGAGAGCACCACATCCGGGCGCGGATGCAAAAACAGTGGCAGTGAAATACGTGATTTCGTTGATGCTTTCCCCGTCGGGTTAATAACGCGGTGAATGGTCGAAGGGAAGTAATCACCTGATGCTTCTTGCAGCATATCACCAATGTTGATGATCAGATTACCGAAGTCACTTGGCACATCTAACCAACCACCCTCTTTAGTTTGCACCTGTAAGCCAGGCTCGTTCGCTGCAGGTAAAACCGTTAATAGGTTAATATCGCCATGCGCCGCCGCGCGAATAGCACCCGGCTCTTCGTCACCGGTCATTGGCGGATAATGAAGTATACGCAGTAAAGTTTGCTCAGAGTCCTTGATCATGTCTTTAAGATCAATGGAGAAACGTTTTTGTACTTCTTCTGGTGCGTGCGCCTGCACCCAGCTCAATAGCTCGCTAGCAAACTCATTAGCAAGTCGGTAATACTCACGAATTTGCTCTTCTAGTTGTGCCGGGACGCGACCTTTAGGGTAAACGTGGTAATACTCTTTAATGTCTTTAACATTGAAGCCTTTGGCTACTTCACTTACTTCCGGTGGAAAGTATCCGTCTTGTGTAGTCTTATCATATAAAAACTCGTGCTTTTGCTCAGAGTTGAAAAAAGCCTGCCAATTTTCATAAATTGATTCCACTAAAGACTGCGGGATCGGATGGTTCGTCAATACCCCAAAGCCGGTATTGCGAAGAGACTCGACAAATTCAGCTGGAGCGTTGGGCGACTGATAGTCCACTGTAGGTAAGTGCATGGTAAATTTCACCTGTTCGTTGTAGCGCTAAGCACGAAAAACATGCTTAATTTTAGCGCCAGAGCTTAGTCAAAGCCACCATAATTCATAAGGACAATTGTCCGCAGAACCGTCTCAGCGAAGCGGCTATTGACGCAGATCAAAGTAACAGCGCAGCTGACATTGCTTGCCCGGGTAGCCAATAAAAAGCCCGGTATCAAACCGGGCTTTAAACTCTTAGTCCTTAACCTGCCAGTTAAGTGTTTCACCGGCGCAGATAGGGATCACTTTGTCATCGGCAAGTGGATAACTTTCAGGCACTTGCCAGGGTTCACGCACCAACGTAATAGTATCGCTGTTGCGCGCAAGGCCGTAAAAGTCAGGACCAAAATGACTGGCAAAGCCTTCTAGTTTATCCATCGCATCGGCTTGCTCAAACGCTTCTGCATATAGCTCCAATGAAGCATGGGCGGTATAGGCGCCGGCACAGCCACAGGATGCTTCTTTTTTATCTTTTAAATGCGGGGCCGAATCGGTGCCCATAAAAAATTTCGCGCTGCCACTGGTAGCCGCTTCAATCAAGGCTTGTTGATGGGTATTACGCTTAAGAATCGGTAAACAATAGTAATGCGGGCGAATTCCACCAGCCAACATATGATTGCGGTTATATAGTAGATGGTGAGCCGTAATCGTTGCTGCCACATTGGTTGATGCTGAGCGTACAAACTCCACGGCATCGCGGGTGGTAATGTGCTCGAGCACCACTTTCAATTCAGGGAAATCAGAGACCACTTTTTTCAGTTTGGTTTCGATAAACACTTTTTCACGGTCAAAAATATCGATGCTGGAGTCGGTCACCTCACCATGCACCAAAAGCAGCATGCCGACTTCTTGCATTGCCTCAAGCACAGGATAGATGTTTTCAACATCCGTCACTCCTGAAGCCGAGTTGGTGGTCGCGCCAGCAGGATACAATTTAGCCGCGACAATTTTACCGCTGGCTTTCGCTTTGCGAATTTCTTCAGGCGTGGTGTTATCAGTGAGATAAAGTACCATTAATGGTTCAAATTGCGCGCTAGGACCTGCCGCCATGATCCGTTCACGATAGGCTAATGCCGTCTCGGTACAGGTCGCAGGTGGCACTAGGTTAGGCATAATAATCGCGCGGCCAATATAGCGGCTCGCATCACGCACGGTATCTTTTAGCTGTTCACCATCGCGTAGGTGAATGTGCCAATCGTCAGGACGAGTGAGGGTAATACGTTGCGGGGTACTTGTCATTGCTCTTATCCACTGAAAAATTTGTCTGATCTTAGGGGGGATACAAGGGAAAGTAAAGCAGTCTGCGGGGTAATACCTAGGCTGAGCGGGGGGTGCCTGGGCCCACCCCGCTACAGTGAGCTTAATTTAGTTCAGCTCTTGTCGTAACTCCTTTGCGGCCTCGACCATGTGATAAAGCGCGGCTCGGGTTTCTTGCCATTGTCGCGTTTTCAAACCGCAGTCAGGGTTAACCCATAATCGCTCAACAGGTATTTTCTGTGCAGCTTTGTGAATTAAGGTCTTTATCGACGCAACATCGGGCACATTAGGAGTGTGAATATCATACACACCCGGCCCTATTTCATTGGGGTAATCAAAGTGTTCAAAGGCGTTCAGTAACTCCATATGAGAACGGGACGTTTCAATGGTGATGACATCGGCATCCATATCAGCAATTGCGCCAATAATGTCATTGAATTCACTGTAACACATATGGGTATGAATCTGAGTTTTATCCTCGGCGCCGCTGGCAGCGACGCGAAATGCATAAGTCGCCCAATCCAAGTAATCTTGCCAATGACTTGTTTTTAACGGCATGCGCTCACGAAAAGCAGGCTCATCAATTTGAATAATGCCAATGCCCGCATTTTGCAAATCCACAACCTCGTCACGCAGCGCTACCGCGATTTGTTTGGCGATAGTGGGGTTGTCTAAGTCATCACGCACAAAAGACCAAGATAGAATCGTCACCGGCCCAGTTAACATGCCCTTCACCGGTTTTTTTGTAAGTGACTGCGCATAGCGGCTCCAATGCACAGTCATTGGTTGCGAACGGGCCACATCACCCCAAATGATCGGTGGCTTCACACAGCGCGAGCCGTAGCTTTGCACCCAGCCAAACTGAGTAAAGGATACACCCTCGAGCAGTTCACCAAAATACTCGACCATATCGTTACGCTCAGCTTCGCCATGCACCAGCACGTCCAACCCAAGCGCTTGTTGCTCTTCAATGACGTAGCGAATTTCAGCTTCCATTTGCGTGTGATACGCCTGGGAGTCTAAAGTACCATTTTTAAAATCCCGCCGCGCTTGGCGAATCGCTTGGGTCTGCGGGAAAGAGCCGATAGTGGTGGTCGGTAATAGTGGCAGTTGCAAGGCTTGGCGCTGGGTTTTCACCCGCTTAGAAAACGCACTTTGTCGCTGTGCGTCTTGCGCACTGAGCGCCGCAACGCTTTGTTGTACCCTCTTGTTATTCACTCGCGTTGAGCTCTGCCGAGCCTTAACCGCAGCACTGTAGCGATCAATGGCAGTGGTGTCGCTGCTATGCAGTGCATGACGTAACAGCTGCAGCTCTTGACACTTTTGTGTTGCAAAAGCCAACCAGCTTTTTAATTCACTGTCGAGCTGCTGCTCCTGCTGTAAATCTACCGGAGTGTGAAGCAATGAACATGAAGGGGCTATCCACAACATCTCGTCCCGCTGCTCAGCAATAGGATGTAATTGTGCATGCAACGAGGATAAATCCGCACGCCAAACGTTACGTCCATTAACAACCCCTAAGGACAACACTCGCTCATTGCCTACGGCCTTATCTAAAGCCTGTATATCCACCGTGCTCGCCAGCCAATCAAAATGTACTCCGTCGATGGCGTAATCTTGAATATCATCAAGATGATGGCTGACATCATCAAAGTAAGTGGCCAATAGCAGCTTCACCCCGTGTCCAGATAAACTCGTAAAACTGTCTTTCAAGGCTTGGCGATAAGCATCATCCAATTCTAGGGCGAGAATAGGCTCATCAATTTGCACCCACTGAACCTGTTGCGCCGCAAGTTTGTCCAATATCTGCTGATACACCTCAAGTAACTGAGGTAATAGCGCAAGTTTGTCAAAAGGTTCATCGGCGCATTTGGCTAAATATAAATAGGTCACCGGGCCGATAAGCACGGGCTTTGGTGTATGGCCTAGTTGCTGTGCTTCACTGACATGGGTAAATAACTCTGAATCAGTCAGCGAAAAGCGCTGCTCGGCGCTGAGCTCGGGCACAATATAATGATAGTTGGTATCGAACCATTTGGTCATTTCACTGGCGGCACAGGCACATCCCGAGGGCGCTCGCCCACGAGCAATACGAAATAAGGTATCGAGGGGGGTACTATCTGAGCTGTGATGTCGCGCTGGCACGGCTCCGACCATCACCGTGGTAGCGAGCACATGGTCATACCATGCAAAATCACCAACGGGGAGCAACTCGACGCCGGCCTGTGCTTGCAAAGCCCAATTTTGCTTGCGTATCTCAGCCCCTTTTGCTCGCAATGTGGACTGATCGATGGTGCCCGCCCAGTATGCCTCAAGGGCAAATTTAAGCGCCCGCTGCTTGCCGATTCGAGGGAAACCAAGATTATGTATTAATGCCATAACAAAAACTCCGTTTAGCTATATAGATGGCTAAACATTAGATTCCTCTCCCCCACTGTGCAAACGCAGCTTTCTCAGCATTAATGTGAATTTTATTCATAGCTAAAAATTATAAGTAAATGCCAAATTAAATGACATCGCTGTCATTTTTATTGCTATAGTGGAATTTATCTATGGTTAGCTTTACGTTTACATTTTATACATCAATTATGGACGTCTAGACTTTGAAATGTCTATTATGATGCAGTAAACTGTATTCACGTTGAGCACCGCTCACAATTTTTATGAGATTTACTAAAGATGATAGATATAAAACACCTCAAGACTATTTCCACCTTGAAAGAGACCGGCTCTTTAGTGAATACCGCACGTGAGCTGTTTTTAACTCAATCTGCACTTTCTCATCAAATCAAAGACTTAGAAAACAAACTCGATTGCCAATTGTTTGAGCGTAAAACCCATCCGGTGCGATTTACTCCACAAGGCATGCTGCTATTAGAGCTTGCGCATGATGTACTACCAAAAGTTGAAGCGGCGAAATGCCGTTTGAAAGAGAGCTTAAATCAGCCAATCTCGCAATTACGCTTGAGCGTCGAGTGCCACGCCTGTTTTCACTGGTTATTACCGACAATTAAAGAATTTAATAACTTTTGGCCCGACATTCACGTGGACTACGAACGTGGTTTTAGTTACGACGCTATCCCTGAGCTGCTTGAGGGCGATTTAGATCTGGTATTAACCTCGGATATACGTGACCCAGAGCGCCTAGAGTACGTGCATTTATTCGATTTTAAGCTCAAGCTGATCGTTGCCCCCGACCATGAGCTTGCTAATAAAGCCTATGTCACGGCGCTGGATTTAAAAGACGAAACCATTATCTCCTACCCTATTCCTCGCGAGCGCCAAGATATTTTCAAACACTTTATCCAAAATGCGCGTTTTGATGGCACCTTGAAAAGCGTGGATCAAGGCTTGCTTATTTTCCAATTAGTGAGCGCCGGCATGGGGGTTGCTGCGCTACCTGATTGGCTTGTTACCCCCTATGAAGCGCAAGGGTTAATAAAATCGATTCCCCTTGGTGCATTGGGTCTTAATCGCCCCATGTACTTGGCCATGAAAAAAGAAATGAAAGATAACCCTGTCTATCGCCACTTCTTGAATACCTGTAAACAAAATAACACGCGTAAATAGCAAAAGCTGGGGCTGATTGATCAATTTGGCCCCATTGCACACAAACGCACTGCTCTGACCATTTCAACTGCCCCTTCACTTTAGTCCCTTAAAAAGAACAACTTAGAAATTAACAGGGACAAAGGTAAAAATAAAGTTAACAAAACAACTATCACTCTTGCCTTTTATACACTATAAACCTTGTGTGTTTTTTATACACATCTATCTCGAGTAGGCAGTGTAACTCGAGCCTCAACCGCGCCGTAAAAAAAGGAGAATTTGTATGGCTATTGGCGACGAACTATCGAGTATTGATTTTAAATCTATGATTGGCGGCCCCCTTGATGCTGTGGTGCGCGCTCAAGCGCAATCGGCTCAGACCTCGGTAGATTTTATAAAATCTGTCGGCTTTGACGCTGACAGCAATGAACCCACCATGATCACCTTCAGTTATATGAAGGCCGTAGAAACCCGAGATGGAGATGGTAATGTGACCGGCACAGAGCCGAAGAAATTCGACCTTACCGTACCCATCTTAACCATGTTACCCATTCCATTTATTCGCGTTGAAGAGACCACTATTGCTTTTAACGCAAAGATAAACTCAGTACAGGAGTCCAGTACTTCCTCCTCTCATGAGCTCAATAGTAAGCTCTCGGTGAAAGCAGGCTGGGGTCCAGTATCGGCTAAACTCAGCGCCAGCTACTCGTACAAGAAGTCGAGCTCAAGCTCATCGAAAATTGAGCGTACCTACAGCCTGTCTGTCAATGTTCGTGCTGTTCAAGACGAGCTTCCTGCGGGAACGGAGAAACTGTTAGGCATTTTAGAAAACTCCATCACTGAAGTGGAATCGGCGGCATAACGCCACATTAACTAACTTATGGGGCAAAGCCTTAGGCTGCGCCCCCTTATCTAACTCACTAAGAGGGAAATGCCATGAGTGAATTAAGTGAGGTGCTAGGATCGCTGATGATAAGCTTAGTGCACGCACGCCGCCTTGCCGACGAAGAAACAGCCGCCGTAGCCGAATATTACAAAGACCACCCCTTACTTGAGGGCATGAGTCTACCTCGGGTGCGCGTCCCTGAGCTGACCATAGATATGCCACTGACCATTAATCAGCACATACCGGCTAAAAATGCCGAATTAGACAGCCCCGCCAATGTTCACAAAGCCTTGATGAGCCACTTTAACCAAGCACTCGATGACGAAGATATTCTCAGTCGTACGAAAAGCTTTCAACACAATTTCGACAGAGAAGCCCGTGCCGCATTGGATAAAGTAACAGAGCGCCAACGTAACGGAGATGTGCGGATCAGCAAAGAGAGTATGGTAAGAGCCGTTGACGAAGCCTTTCAAAAAGCCCTGAAAAAAAGCGGCTCCGATAAAGAAGTACCATTTGAGCGTCTCAGTGCGGTGAATAAGCAGGTGCGTCACAATGTTTCCGCTATCGCCTTAAAATCGCGCTCCACTCCACCTGCGATAAAAACCAGCGTGGTCAGCTCCGAAGTAAAAGAAACCGCCACACCTCAGAACAGCATTCGTCTTAACATTACCATTCGTGAAGAAGGCTTAGAATGGGCCACAGGCCTTGAGAACGGCCAGACCAAGAACAAACTGATGCCGGAGTAACGGCCATGCAATCCGTTCTCAAAGAAACCATTATCACACAATTAATGTTGTTACCCGCACTCAGTGACAAATACCTGGCGCAGGAGTCCAGCTATGTTGTTGATGCTGCGCAATGGTTGAAAAACACGGAAGTCAAGCTAGCACCTTTGCGCAGCCCTTTAGTCAGTACACTGAGTTCATTACGCGGGCTGATTGAAGCCTGCGACGATGGCTATCAAGATCCATCCGTACAAAGCCATAGTCGCAGTAAACGCAAAGGCAAACGGGCTTTCGTTGCCGCCACCTTGAGTAAAGCAGAGCAGCAACTCAATGAGGAGCTGCAACGCATTGAGCAACACTTTAGTGAGGCCAACGATAAACTCGCGCAGCTGCTTGCCTTGGGGTTTGCTAAGCAGCCGCTGCCCATTCCCGAGACCTTAACAACTCACTATCTTGATAGTATCTGGCAAACATTAGGAGAGCACACAGACACCCAAACCATGTTTTTATATCTGCAGGCACGCTACAGCGCCACCGACCGCCGCTATCTCTTGCAGCAATTGTTGCACAACATGCTGGCGCAGCAATAACCGTGGCTATACTGGATTATCAATATCGATAAAGGTGACATCCAGATGATGCTCACGCGCTAAAAATTCACCTAGGGCTTTGGCGCCATAGCGCTCAGTGGCATGGTGCCCGGCTGCGAAGAAATCCACTCCTTGCTCTCGGGAGCTATGAATAGTTTGCTCCGAAGCTTCTCCGGTTAGATACGCATCCAGCCCCAGACTCGCCGCCAAATCTATATAGCCTTGCCCGCCGCCGGTGCACAAACCAACAGTTTCAATTACCTCATCGCGTACCACAGAAGCCAGCGGCGTACGGGATAAGACCTTGGCAATTTTATCAGCAAAAGCCTGCCCAGACAGCGGCGTGCGCAAACGCCCCCATACCGGCACACTACTTGGGCCACTTTCCATGGGCCCTTGAATTTCAATATCCAACAACTGTGCTAGCTGTGCATTGTTGCCTAGCTGGGGGTGGATATCCAAAGGCAAATGATACGCAAACAGATTGATACCGGCGCTGAGCAGCGCCTCAATGCGGCGCTTTTTCATACCGGTAATGGCTTGTGATTCACCCTTCCAAAAATAGCCATGATGAACAATTAATGCATCAGCTTCGAGAGCCACGGCTTTATCAACCAGTGCCTGACTCGCAGTCACACCCGTGACCACCTTCTTGATGTGCGCACGCCCTTCAACCTGCAGCCCATTGGGGCAAAAATCTTTGATTGGCTGTGCCATTAATGTTTGTTCAAGGATCTGTGCGAGCTCTTTACGGTGCATATTACCCCCTGTTAACCACAAATATTCCCAAATTGTCCCGTGAACACCGGTAAAAATAAAGAAAATTCGGTGTTTAGGCACAAAAAATTGAAAAACTCAGCGCAAATGGGTATAACTATAAACTTGTAATAAAATTAACCTGCGTTAACGACTAGGACCTTTTGATGAGTAAACTAGACAAAACAGAAGTGTTAGCTGCTTTTGAAGCTGCCTATGAAGCAGCCCATGGCAAAAAGCCAGAAATCACCACTAAGCCTGGCTGGTATAGCATTGACGGCGGAAAGAACATGCGCCTTGCCGATGTAGCTGCGCTAACTGAAGAACTCACTTCTGGTAAAACAGAAGAAGTCGCCAAAGCAGAGACCAAAGCACCGGCCAAAGCGAGCAAGAAAACAACGACTAAGAAAGCCGCTCCTAAGGCAAAACCAGCTGAGAAGAAAGCAGCATTCACTGTGGCTAAACCTAATGAAGAAGGTTACACCGCAGAAGAGCTTTGGATTAAGCAACTGGCAGAGAAAGATCACGACTGTCGCCTACCTCGCGGCGTAGTGTAAGCTTTCAATAATAAAGAAAAGCCGCTCAAGAGCGGCTTTTTTTGTGCTCGTTATTCAGCAAGGCCGCCACCGCCATAGCGATAATGACCGGTAATAGGGTACTGAAAAAGAATATCTGTCACTTGCGGGCCAGCGCCAATATTATGAATAATTAAAGGCTGTCCCAGCTCATTGCGTTGCTCGCTGACAATACCAATATGCGGCAAGTTTCCTGGTAGCATCCATGAAACAATATCACCGGGTTTATAATTGTTACCGTTATCACTCACTCTCAGACTCTGTCCGTGACGAGTAAAAAAAGCACGTAAATTTGGCACGCGACGATGGTCAATATTGCTGTCCGGGCGAGTTAACCCCCAAATTCTCTGGGATGGATAGGCATCAAAGTTGCGCTCCATATCCTCATGCACCAACTGCTGCAGATCGATGCCTAAGGCTCGATAACTGCGTATCACTACATCCGTACATACACCAATCCCAGCAGGAACATCCCCCCCAGGGTAATCAATAGCAATATAGCGACCATCATAGGTCACGTCCGCTTGAGTCCGCTCGTTAGCGGCACTGACTAACTGCTCACTGAAGCTTGGCTCTGCCGCAACCGGCATGGCTATGATGAGCGCGGCCCCAAAAAGCCAACTCCCTGTACCTCGTTTCCCTGTCATTGTCTCTCCTAAGTGTATGCCATGTATCGGCACCCACATCTCATTAAAGGGCTAAGTTATTCATAAATCAGTTTAAGTTGAACACAGCCGGAGAAAAACAACAATCTTTACTTCTTAGGGTTGAAAAACTCCTCATCCATTCCAAGCTCTATAGTAAGGGCCAAGTTTTTGGCTCGCAAAAAAGGAGATTGATATGATTGGTCGTTCTTATGTGGTGGTTGCCAACCACAGTGAAGCACAAATTTTTGCCTTACGTAATCATTCCACCGAGCTTGAGCTGCAAGCCCATTGGTCAAACCCCTTCGCACGCTCAGGCGAGCAAGATATTTATACTGACCGTGCGGGCCGTCAAAGCGCCCCGGCAAAGCAAGTGCAAGGTGTCGATGCCATGAGTCGAAAAGATGCGGTTGATATAGAAGCGCAACGCTTTGCCGCAGATATTGCCAAGTGGCTTGACGACAAACGTAAAAACGACAAAGTATATCGTATCGAACTGATTGCTGAGTCGGGCTTTTTAGGCAAGCTACGCGGTGAGCTCAATAAACACACCACCGAACTGATAGATAAAACCCTCGCTAAAGATGTGATTGGCGCTAATGAGGGACAAATTCTAGACTACCTTAAGAAAGTTCATTAATGATTCGTTAGGCGGCGTAGCCGCCTTTTTTGAGGAGAGATGATGACATACGCATTTCGAGCTTGGGTAGTTGGCAAAGTTCAGGGCGTGTATTTCCGTGCTAACACTGCCCGCCAAGCACAGGCTCTCAATATTGCTGGTTACGCCAAAAATCTTGATGATGGTCGCGTTGAAGTCCACGCAGAGGGGGATAAGGCAGCATTAACTTCCTTACTTACTTGGTTAGAGCAGGGCCCGCAAACGGCTCACGTTGAGCAGCTCAACCACAAGGAGGTTGATGTACAGGGTTATAGTGAGTTTACCACCGCTTAGGGCTCACTGAGCACTTCTACCTCTACCGCAATCACGCCGGCAGACAAATTGCTGATGTGCTTAAATGCGCGACGGCTCAAGTCTATGATGCGCCCTGAAACAAACGGGCCTCTGTCATTTATCCGTACTACAACTGAGCGCCCATTATTGATATTGGTGACTTTTACTTTGCTACCGAAAGGAAGGTTCCGGTGGGCTGCACTCAGAGCTGTTTGCTCAAAACGCTCGCCGCTAGCGGTAGTGCGCCCATGGTACTTATCATGATAATAAGACGCGAGACCCTGCTGCACAGCTCCTTTTTCAGCAGGCAAGTGATTGGCGCAGCCTGATAAAACAACTAATAACACCACGGCAATGACACTTCTGAACATACTGCTCTCTCCTTGCTACTAAACGCTCAGTGTAATAGTCAAAACGTGAACTAAGCATGTATCGCCAGCAAACTGAGCGCACTGGTGATACTCCTCAGGTACTAAGGCCGGCTTCATAAAACGAGAATAAGATAGCTAACAATTTAAATATCCACCCCCATAAACTCATGATAATATTCATCGCGTTTTATATTTTTATAAGGATATATTTTATGGATATTATCGTGGGACAACTGGTGCAAAAGAAAAAAGCTCAGTTAACTAAGCTGGCTGAACGTGCCATAGGCCGTGAATTTAAAGACCAAGCCGCATTAGCGATACAGATGACTCAGTGCAGCGCTGCTGTTTATCGTCGCTTGCAACGCACCTACAAATCCACTATTACACCTAAAGATCAAAAGCGCGTAAAAGCCGGAGGCTTAAGTACGCAATCAGTGACCTTCTCCGCCAGTAATAACAGTCAGAAAGCTTTTAACACCTTATTGCCTGCTATGCGCGGCGGCAGCTCTGCACCTGGCAACGCTCCAAAAACCTCCGATGATGTTGCCGTAGCGAGCCACCAACCGCAAGCCACTAACCTGCTCGCGTTATTACACCCTATTCTCAGTGACGACATTACCAAAGCGGGACACGGTGTTGAAAAAGCAGCGACTATTTTGGGTCTAGTAACCACCACCGCAGGCTTTGTTGTACCAGGTGGAGGCGTTGCTTCATCCATCGTCACTTGGCTTGGCAGCGGTGCGACCTACTCTGCTTACTCGGTATCACGAATTCGCCCTGATGCCCCAGATCGCGCCTACTATCAACTAACCAACTACATTGCTTGTCTCGCCGCATGGAACAAAAAAGCCTGTGAGCTTATTGATATTGCCGACGCTAAAGGACAATGGACGTTCCGTGATATTGAAAGAGGCTTTGCATCATAACAGCACCAAAAAATCTCAACTTCGACCCATTTATAATAGCTATTACTTGGGTTGTATTGTGGATTAAATAATTAAAGGCCTCAGTGTTGTTAATTTAAAAATAAACTCTCATTTTAAATAAATAACACATGTCTTTTGTAAGCAAAAGGATAACAACCAAGACCTATACTCTAGGCTGATGTTATCCTTTTCTCTTTACTATGACCCCTTACCTTTGTATCGGCTGCCACTGCATTACGGCATTGAAATCACTGCAATTGTGCACAGCGTCACCGGCATCGGCTATAAAAACTTGCTGCACCGCCGATACGTCATAGCGCAAATACTCAGAGCATTGTGCACTTTGGCCATTGCCCACCACCACTTGTACGCCGGGTTTAAGCTCACAGCGTACTAATTTATCTAGCGGCGACCATTGGTAGCAAATTTCATAGTTGGCGCGATATTCGCTGACCGTGCCACTGGGTTTTGCCCATGCCCACCAGCTCCCAAAGCGGCTATTTGGGTTAGTGCTGTTATAAGCGCGGTACAAAATCACTGCCGTAGGCTGTGTGCTTTCATACACCTGACCTTGACAGAGCTTTCCTTGTTGTGGCTCACCCAGCGCCGATTGCAGTAGTTCGGGGTTGTCGACCGCGCGAAACTGGCCTTGCCACTGCGCTGGCAGTGCAGTGCTACCAACACACGCCTTGGTGAGTACATTAACATCATCTGAGCGGGGCTGTTGCGCGCAGCCACCAATGAGCAGCAAGATAGCTGTGATAGTGAAGCGTTTCATCTTAGCTTGTCCTTCCCTGTGGGTTCTGTTAGCAGTGTAGTTAATACAGAGACAACTCTCCAGTCACTTTGTACCCTGCAGCACTTAATGCTTATCTGCAGCGAAGCGATACCCACAAAAAAGCCCGTCGATGACGGGCTCAAGTAGCATTGCTGCGACAGGACTTATTCGAAGTGCAGTGGAGCGCGTGCCGGCTCGCCGACTTCGTTCATGGTTGCAGCATCAAACAAACGTCCATTGATCATGGTGTAACGTACCTTATCGCTTTGACGAATATCACTTAAGATGTCGCCATCAATGACGATGAGATCCGCTAACTTGCCTTCCTCTAGCGAGCCCAGGTTATTTTCTAGACCTAAGGTTTTCGCCGGATCTATGGTGGCTGTGCGGATCACCTCTAACGGACTCATGCCGCCTTGTGCAAACATCCACATTTCCCAATGCGCCGCTAAGCCTTCACGTTGACCATGCGCGCCAACATTCACCAGCACCCCTTGGTCTTGCAACTGTGCTGCAACCCGCGCATTGTTAAAGTGGTTGTAGTGATGATCGGGCGCCTTGGTACGGCGCATCGCTCTCGGGAGCAACTGATTCTTGGGCACAAATTTACTTAACCGTGGATGATTCCACACATCGGTTTTATCGTACCAGTAGTTCTCCCCCCAGATACCGCCATAAGCCACGCCCAACGTAGGGGTGTAGGCAACATCACTTTGCGACCATAACTGGCGAATATCATCATAAATATTAGCAACCGGAATGGAGTGCTCAATCGTGGTGTGGCCATCAACCACCATGGTCAGATTATGCTGCAACAGAGAACCCCCTTCAGGGACAACCATCATACCAAGCTCTCGACCGGCTGCAATCACTTGTTGGCGCTGATCGCGACGCGGTTGGTTGTACGACTTCACACTAAACGCACCGACTTTCTGCAGGCGCTGAAGGTGGAATTTCGCATCATCAAGGGAGTCAACATGGGAGGTATACCCCGGCATGTTTGCTCCGTATAGAATGGTCCCTGTGGAGAAAATACGTGGTGCAACGATTTTACCGGCCTTTTGCATCTCACTGGCAGCGAAAATTTCCGTGGTATCGTTGCTGGGGTCGTGAATCGTGGTGACTCCCAGGGATAAACCGGCTAGGTTTTTCCAGTTTTGCTCTGGAATAATTTCGTCACTGCCTTGAGCGCCATGCGCGTGCGCATCGATGATCCCCGGCATAATGGTTTTACCACTGACATCAATCACTTCAGCATTTTGTGGAATCTCTACCTGGTCTTGACTGCCAACCGCTTTGATGTGCTTACCATCGGTCAGCACCACGCCATTATCAATGACTTTATCGCCCTGCATGGTGATCACTTTTGCTCCCACCAGCGCTATCATGCCCTGTGGCTCTGCCATGGTTTGTTTAAAACCAACATTATCGCCACTGTCTACTTTAAAGTCGGCGTTCTCATCGCTTTGAATATTAAAAATACCCGCCAGTGAGGCATGATAAAGCTCGGGCCCTAAACTCCAGTAAAGCCTATCACTTGCACCACTCCAACTGATATTTTCACCAGCACGCACAGATAACTGCTCTATTGGGAACTGGCTGTCTTTAGGGCCGATATTAATGGTTTTGCCACGTTCAACAAAAGGCGTCACGAACACTTTAAAACGCTCAGCAAACGCCAAGTACTCTCCGTTTGGTGAAATACGAAACTCAGTGGCATGCTCAGATTCATACAGTTTGCGGATTTTTTTACTTTCCAGCTCAACCACACTCAAGGTCGGCTTTGGCCACGGGCTCATCACATAGATACGGTCGTTGGCTTTACCAAACTGTGGCTGATAGCCATGTTCAGTAATAAGCTCTGGCTGCTCATCACCATCACTATCCACCGCGTAGATACCTGCTTTCAACGACCACTGCGGGGCAAGTAAACTGCTACCCGAAGACTTTCTAAATACCACGGTTTCTCCGTCGGGACTGAACGCTGGCTCGACATATTTACCCGGCTGAGAGGTCAGCGTATCACCGCGACCTGAGCGCGCCGAAACCACGCGAACACTGCCTTGTTTTTCGTCATCCCAGGTGACGTAGGCAATCTTTTTGCCGTCGCGAGAAAAGGTCGGGAAGAATTCAAAATGATCGTCTTGGCGTGTTAGGCGCTGCACTTTACCTGATTCAAGGTCGCGCTTGTAAATATGACCCATGGCCTCAAAGATGGCGGTTTCACCGTCGGGTGATACCTGCACATTGCGCAGCATTTTTACGTCAAATTCTGAGGAGTCTAACTGCTGGGTTACACGCACCGCTTTTTGGATGGATTTACTGGTGTTTACTGCAAAAGCGATTTCTGAACTCTCACCGCTTTGCACGTCAAGCTTATGGATTTTACCCCCGGCCCAAAACACCAATGACTCGTTGTCAGGCGTCCAAGCCATGCTAGGATACACCCCGTGAATTGCCCAAGTCTCTTGCATATCACGCTCAAGCTTATCGTACAGCTTGGTTTCTTTGCCCGACTCTAAATCGTATAAATACAGGGTGCTTTGAAAATCATCACGCTTGATGTAGGCCAACGTTTTGCCATCGGGAGAAGGCGTGGGCCGGATTGCACCACCGGGGCCGCTTAAAATGGTTTCTATGTCACCTGTTTCGCGGTCATAGCGCTTAATTTTGTAGATGCCCTGTACCGAGTCTTTGGAGTAATGGAAGGTTTTACCTGGGGTGGCATCCTGTGAGAAATATACATAGCGGCCATCCGGTGAGAATGCCGGCTCGCCTAAATCTTTCTGATCATTGGGGCGCTCTGTTAGCTGCACGCCCGAGCCACCGGCTTTGTGATACATCCATACTTCCCCGGCACCCAATGAGCGGCTTGCAGTAAAGTGCTTACGGGCAACTATAAAATCGCCATCGGGGCTCCATGCTGGGCTGTTAAGCAAGCGAAATGACTCCTTGGTCACCTGCGTTTGCTCCGAGCCATCGATGTTCATAATCCAGATATTGTCACCGCCGCCTTGATCTGAGGTAAACGCAATATGCTTGCCATCTGGGCTAAAGCGAGGCTGCATTTGCCAACCAATATCTGAGGTCAACAGTGTCGCCTCTCCACCGCTTATCGGCATGGTGTAAATATCACCAAGCAAATCAAATACTAAGGTCTGGCCGTCGGGGCTGACATCGACATTCATCCAGGTACCTTGAGTGACGTTGATGTTGGCATCAACAAATTCACCCTGAGGCTCATCTACTTGCCATTGTTGTTTTTCTTCTTGCTCGGCGCTGACCGGTAAAGCCAGCGAAACCGCCAGTGCTAAAGCACTGTATAGTGGAGTCTTCATTTGTGGGTCTCTTATTCTATTTATTTATTATCATTACCTACTAAAACAAAAACCGTATAAAAGTGGAAGTAACATGGGTTTAATAAGCAAAAATGGGGGATGGAATAGCAAGTCTGCGAGTATCGCTGTTAAGTGAGCAAGATTGCAAGCTATGGCAATGTCGTTGACCAACTTGAGGCTAAAGTAAAAGGTAGCAAGCCAACAGCGCAGACCCTCTGGTCTGTCGCTGTTAGCATGATTAGCGTGACTTAGAAGTCAAACTTCACAGCAAGGCTAACCACATCCACACCATCAAACTGTTCGTATGACAGCTCAGCTAGCATAGCGTTGCTGAAGTTATAACCAACTCCGCCACCTAAGCCAAATTCCCATTCGTCTTCAGAGGCAGATTCGCCGTAAGCCGATGCTTTAACCTCTAGGTTAGCGTATGAAGGAGCGCCGTAGATATACAGGCCGCTCTCAAGGTCATATTGACCACGAAGTGATAGAGCCGTAAAGCTCTCTACTTCAATTTTAGCTCCGTATAACTCGTCATCACCAACACCTGTACCCAAACGTAACTCAGGTACAAGGTAAAAGTTGTCACCTGTTTTAAATTTGTAGCCTAAAGAACCAACCAAAGCGTTAAGGCTGATGCTATCACCACCTTCACTGTCAGAAAGATTTACATAGCCTACACCCGCTTGCCAATTAGCCTGAGAAGCGAATGAAGTACCGGCTAAAACCAGTGCTAGCAGTGTTTTTTTCATCATGTTATTTCCCTTTATTTAATTATTAGCATTACCAGGAGAGAACAAATCTTCAGCGTATACCCGCATCTTTTGACTGCTGGCATAACAGCTGTAGGGAGAGCGCAGAGTCACTGCCATAGAAAGGCTAATCGCATCCCAACGACAAATTCCATCCCTAGAAGTAACCCTGTAGTGATAGCTAGTTAACTAACACCTTTGTCACTTCGATGCGGATGTTAACAAAAAACAACATTAGCTACCTAGAGTTAAGCTTGATCTTTTTTCCTGACCATTTAAGTAATAAGTTGCCTTGGAACGCTTACACTTTTAGTGTCTTTGCCAGTCACTGGGGTCGAATTGGTAATAATCTTTGAGGATATGAAATAGCTCAGCATCAAACTGCCGCATCGCCATGGGTTTTTCGATAAAGGTTTCGGTGGCCACAGCAAAAAACTCAGCCTCATTGGTGGCCCCGTAGCTGTGCATTACATGGGGCATATTGTAAGCAACATGGCTTTTTAATTTGGTAAAAGCACGCGAGAACACCTCGCCCCAGCGTTGATATGCAGCCTTATTTGCTAGCTGCGGCGTACCATTGGTGCTGCCTGTTACCTGATCTAACTGGTGTGCAAATTCGTGAAACACCAAGTTATGGCCATCTTCCGGGAGGCGATTACCCTCGAGCACATCGTGCCAGCTCAGCACCAAGGTGCCACCGGGCCATGACTCGCCTTCACGCACCACTTGATGATAGCTCACCAAACCGGCGACATCACGCTGGGTGACATTGGCGTAATAAGCACTGGGATAGAGCAAGATTTCTTTAACATTAGGGTACAAAGGCCAAGGTTTATTGAGCACCAACAGGCAGGCATCGGCGGCCACCACCAGTTTCATCGCCTCATTAACCTCTAAACCATCGCGACCGAGAAACCGCTTTTCGCCCAAAAACCAACAGATATGACGCTCAAGCTTGGCTCTATCGGCATCGGTCATGGCGTTATAAATGGGCATAGCCCGCTGCAAAAAAATCTGCTGCTCCTGGCTGAGCCCGGCATCATGGTATTGTCGCTGCCAGCGCTTGAGGCGGACATGGTCCCATTGCCAATACGCTACCACAAACACAATTAAAAAAATCAACAGTATCAGGTTTAACATCGGGTAATTCCTTGGCGCTATTACATGTTAATATGACCGCTGGCGCTAATTTTCAATTCCTCTACAAGCTTAAACAACATTATTTGTATCCCATGACATTACCAATCGAGGCAATAAAAGATCAGTTTTTATCAACACTTAGGCAGCAAAATGTAATCGTGCATGCGCCAACCGGCAGCGGTAAGTCCACCAACTTACCGCTATGGGCAAGCACACAAGGGCGTGTTTTGGTTGTGCAACCACGGCGTATCGCGGCCACCTCGTTGGCGAACTATTTGGCTGAGCAATGCCAGCAAAAACCAGGACAAAGCATCGGCTACGCGATTCGCTTTGAGGCTAAAATGGCGGCCCAAACCCAGGTTGTGTTTGCCACCCCTGGGGTCGCACTAAGGTGGTTTTTCGAGCAACAGCTCGCTGATTTTGACGTGGTCATGCTGGATGAGTTTCACGAGCGCCGCTGGGATACCGATTTACTCTTGGCGCTGTTGAAACACCATGGCGAGCACCGCCTGATACTCACCTCCGCGACCTTAGATGACCGTGCTTTAAGCGCTTATCTCACCACCAAAGCGCTCACAAGCCATGGCCGTACCTACCCTATCAGCAGCTACACCTTCGCCAGCGACGCCAGAGCGATGCCCAGCTCCCAAGATTTAGCGGCGCGTGTGCGCCAAGCCTGTGTCTATGCGCTGGATAACAGTGGTGCTGATATTTTGGTGTTTTTACCTGGTCGCGCCGAGATAGCCGCGTGCGTCAGCGCCTGTCAGGACTTACCCGCTGAATGTATTTCTCTACATGGCTCCAGCCCACTCAATGAGCAACAGCGCGCGCTGCGCCAAGGGCCGCTGCGACGCATTATTTTTGCCACTAACGTGGCCGAAACCTCGCTCACCGTGCCTGGGGTCGAATGCGTTATCGATTCCGGGCTTGAGCGCCGCACGCATCTTCGCAAGGGGAAAACCGTACTCGGCCTTGACGCCATAGCTCAAGACTCCATGCGCCAACGTATGGGCCGCTGTGGACGCATCGCGCCTGGGCTGTATATTCGCTTATTTGGTGAGCATGCGCCCTTGCTCAGCACCACGCCGGTAGAGGTGGAACGTGAAGCATTAGACGAACTCGTGCTAGCCAGTGCTTGCGCCGGTATTGCCGTGGATGATTTACCGCTGCTAACCGCGCCGCCGGACTCATCTTTGCAACGAGCGATGACAAAATTACAACGCTTAGGGGCCGTAACCGCAGACGGCTTGGCCACGGCGTTGGGTAAAACCATTTACCCACTTCCTGTGGATGCTGATTTAGGTATGCTGATCCACAACATGCCCAGCAATGTATTGCGCCAAGCAATGATTGACTTGGCCGCCGCCATCGCCACCCCAGCGGCGCTATTTTCGCCGCCAAGCAGCAGTGAGCGTGAACAACTGCAAGCGCAACTCGGTGAGCAGTATGCCCTGTGCGACCTCGCGCTGCATATCGCCGTGGTCCGTGGCGGTGCTGCACAGCACATACTCACTATCAATAGCGAGGCGCTTAGCGAAGCGCGCACCTATGCCAACTATTTACGCCATGCCTATCAATTACCAGAGCTCGATAAAGCAGCGCGATACCAACATGCCACCCTAGTCGAGGCCATCGCCGAGCTAAACCCACACTGTGTCCATGTAAAACGCGATAATCGCCGTGGCAGCTTCGCCAATGGCGAAGATGAAGTGCGTCCTGCAAAAAGCTCCCTGCTTCAACACAACAGCAATGCGGCGCTGGTACTGGCAACATTTTCCTTAGCCGGGCGCGGTAAAAAGCACGCCGACACCTTAGCGACTATGTGTGCGCCAATGCAATTATCCCAAGTGCGCCAAGCTGTTCCTTACGACACCACCTTAGGCCAGTGTTATTGGTATGTTGACGAGCAGTGCCCGGAGGGAGAAATTCGTGCTGATATTATCCACAGCTATGCGGGAGTCGAGTTAGGGTCAAGGCATCAGCGCGTCGATGGCCAACACCTAAGCGCCAGCGTGGTTGCCCTGATGCGTGACAACCAGTTATTCGCCGGCAGCTATGAGCGGATATCGCAGGCTATTGCTCAGCATAATTTGTATCAGGCTTACCATCAACAACCAGCCATTGATATGGATGCCGATACCTTTATCGCTGAGCGTTTACATTCTCTGGGTGTGCAAAGCCAAGAAGATCTGCAGTTAATCGAGACCGATGATCTGCACTATCAGGGCATTGACCCTTGGCATGCGAAAGACTTTAATGAGCGCTTTCCCTTGCAAGTCACGCTCCCGAGTATGGTACTCAACATCGAATATCACTTTCGCGCTAAGCGGTTAATCGCCCATTACCACAGCGGCGAGCGCAAAGACCCACCCAAGCGCTGGGAGTTACCGGCGTGGAGTGGCCTTAAAATTCAATATAAAAAAGCCAGTAAGCTTGTGGATATCCGCTAGAGCATTGGCTTTTGGTACACCACGACTTGGTTTCTGCCGCCCTGCTTCGCTTGATATAGGGCGTTATCCGCTTGGGCGAGCATTCGGTCATAGTCCTGTGCGCCTTGACTGTCGGCAACGCCGATACTCACGGTAATATGCACACCATCGGCAAGCGCCGAGTAATCATGGCCGGATATCAATACCCGAATACGCTCGGCGCAGACTTGCGCCTCATGTACACTGAACCCTGGCAGTAGCAATGTGAACTCCTCCCCACCCCAGCGAGCAAACATCGCCTCTTGCGGCGCACAATGATGAATGAGGTTGGCCACTTCGGTGATCACTTTATCCCCGACCATGTGCGAGTATTTATCATTGATGTTTTTGAAGTGATCAATATCAATGATCGCTAAGCTTAGAGGTTGTTGTTGCTGCTTAGCTTGCTCAAAATGCGCTATCAACCATTTGTCAAAGGCACGACGATTCGCCACCCCGGTGAGTTGGTCATGCGTCGCTTGATGTTCAAAGGCTTTAGCTTGCTCGGCTAGGCTGCGAGTTTGCGCCTGCACCCTTAACTTTAACTGAGCTTCGCTGCGCTTAAGGTGTAAAAAGCGCAAACGATATAGGGTAAATAATGCCAGTGCTAACACCACAATCATTACGACTTTAAAGCTGAGTGTTTGCCAAAACTTAGGGGTAATGGTGAAATGAAAGCGTGCCGCAGATGCGGGCCATTCGCTATAAGGATAACGCGCCTGCACGTGAAACTCGTAATTACCGGGCGGTAAATTAGTGTATTCGGTCAGTGTGAGGTTACCGCGATTTATCCAGTTATTATCAAAGCCTTTGAGCTTAGTTTGATACTCAATGCGCTCCGGCATAATAAAGCCTAAACCAGCATAGGTAATAGATAAACGGTCTGTTTCTGAAGGCACCGTTAACGACGTTTTATCAAGGTTAGGTAGAAAGCCTTGCTCATCGTCAAAACCAATACTCTCGATGCTCACCGGCAGTGAGACACTGGCCATACGAACCAACTTCGCTGGGTCGACCACCGCTGCACCACGCGCTGTCGCAATCCAAACGCTGTCATCATGATGGCGCACTGCTGGGTATTGGGAGCCGCCGTTGGCTTGTGAGCTAAGCATGCCATCACCTTCATCAAATAAGGTGAATTCTAATTGTGCATCTTCGCTATCAAGGGAAGCCATCACATGAGCTTGACTTATGCGGATCACACCTCGGTTACTGGAAAGCCACAAGTGATCATACTTATCATTTACAACGGCAAACAGCTTATCAACCGGTAACCCTTGCTCTCGACCGAGCTTGCGCAGACGATGACTTTGATAATCATAATGGAGCAGCCCGCGATCGGTGGCCATCCACAGCGTATCATCCTGAACTAAAAACCCAAATGCGTAGTCGGCATCGAAATGCTCGCGCAACGGCAAGGTGGTAAACTGCCCTTGGTGATAAAAAGCAACACCGACCCCGGTGCCTATCCACAGTCGCTGTTGTTTATCTTGCGCCAGCGCCATAATAAAGTTACCGGGCAAACCTTGTTTGTCGGTCAAGGTTGTTACTTCTTCGGCGTTTTTCATACGCACAAGGCCACCCGCAGTGCCAATCCATAACGTACCGTCAGCTTGCTCGTGAAGGGCCCTTACTTCGTTGCTCGGCAGACCCGTATCCCGGTTGATCACTGTTGTCAGACGTTGGCCGTCAAAATACATCAACCCGCTGGTATAGGTACCGACATACACACCACCACGTTGGCTACTCGTGAGTGAAAGTACAGAAATGGGCGCATCCAGAGGAGATGAAATTTGCTCCACCTGTCCTTGGGTGTAGCGGTTTAAACCGTTACTGGTACCAATGTAGAGCGCTCCATCAGTGTGCGAGAGCACACTACGCACATAATCTCCTGAGAGCCCACGTGCGGTATTGACGGTGGTAAAGGGTGCTTGGCGCAAGCGAAAAAGTCCCCCATTGGTGCCAATCCAAATACTGTGTTCATTATCTTCAAGCAGCGATAAAATGCGATTGCTTGGTAGGCCAACATTGGCATCCAACTTTTCCAGACCATACTCGCTGAAGCGAAATACCCCTTGATTGATGGTGCCAAGCCAAATGTCACCACGAAAATCAACCAAAATACTCGACACAGAATCGTCTGCGAGAGCGTTATGTAGCAACGTAAATTCGTTATTCACATAACGCCATACACCCTGCTCGGTGCCAACCAATAACGCCCCATCTCGGTCTTCAGCCAACGAATAAATGGCGCCGGTAATAGCGCTATTATCACTGTCAGCACTATGCATGGCTCCATCTTCATAGTAATAAAGGCCGTTATTTGTTGCTGCCCAAATTCGCCCTTCTTGTTGCTCGAAGACTTGATAGGCACTGACATTAGGCAGCAAATTTTGCTCGTCGCTCTGTTGTGTTCTGCGCACCAAGCCGCCATCTTCTAGCGCCAGCCATAAGGCGCCATCACCACTGCGCACGGCAAAATTCACCATCGTTTGTGCCGGTTTAAGTGCTTGCCAACGCTCGCGCTTGACCACGCTGATCCCACCCCGAGAACCAGCTACATAGAGCTGCTGAGTCGCTTTATCGACATTGAGGCTGCGGATCCCTGAATCGGGCAACCCGGTGAGAACGCCGCGAGTAAAAAGCTTAAAAGTACGGCCATTAAAACGGGCGACACCTTCCCATGTACCTACCCAGACATAACCATCGGGAGTTTGAGCTAGGGCATTAACACTGTTGTGAGGCAAACCATCACGGGTATCCCAGGTTTCGGCAAAGTAGTGACTTAGGGGAACATTACTAGGAATGTTTTTGGGGACTTGATTGGCGAAACTGCTTAGGCTTAACAGTGAAATAGCTAAATAAAGGATGATTTTCACAGCAGCGCGCCTACGTTTTTTTTTATTATTAAATTTTATTCTACTTCAAACACATAAAATAACAATTAGCTTGAGCCAAATCGCTTACAACTAATAACAATAGGCACTATAACGCCCTTCAATAAGAACTTAACCTTTTGAATTTAAATATAAACCTTTAGTGAAGATAATGTAAATAGCGCCGTAGACCGGCGCTATCCGTTCGCACTAGCGATACAGGCGCTGCCACGCACAGGTTTTATAACCGTTACGCTCAAAGTAAAAGTTGTAGCAATTATAGTCATAGTTGTAATTACCCACATCAATACGATAACCACTAATATAGCGATTTTGTAGGCTCACATATTGGCCATTATACAGCAGTGAAAAATGCACATGTGGTCCCGTTGACTGACCACCCTGACACAGCGCAGTACTTTGATTGTTAGCATAGCGCCCTATCCAACTCCCTGCGGATATATAATCACCGGAGTAAAATTGCAACGCATCCATGTGGTAGTAGTTGGTCGCGTAGCCACTTGGGTGAGTGATGCGAATATTACATTGCGAATAACGTGTAACAGTGCCCTCATGGGCCGCTTGCACCCAAGGTGTATTGCTGCCCCATCCTCCAGAGCCATTATTAAAGTCTAACGAGGAGTACGGATATCCAGAGCCGGTGTTAGAGTGTGCCCCCCCACTGAACCATGCATAGCCCCTTGGCCACGGAAGATTCATACGAAAAGCTACCTGAGCGTGAGGCTGCGCACTGAGCGCTTGGCGCTGTGGGGCTGATACCTGCTTTTGCGTCAGTTGTATTGATGGTTTCCCGGTCACAACCTCATAGGCACTCATCAACGCGGTGATCTTCTTACCCTTACGCGGGCGGCGCGGACCCACCGGCTTTTGCCGCATAATAAACATATCGACCAGCGCAAAACTGGCGACATCTTGATTAAATTGCTGGCTGCTTTGTGCGAAGCGTTTATAGGCATAAAAGGTATGGCTGAGCCGGTTAGTGACATCGCGAAGCTGCGCTTCAAATCCGACTTCATCACTCAAATCAGCGAAAGGCCTTTGCATTGCCTCGGCAGTGGGGTTCGTGACTAGTTGGCTCTGCTGCTCCATTAATGCTAATAACAGCTCTGGGTTGATACTGGCGTAGCCAGCGAAATGCAGTATCGTTTCTTGCTTTGCTTGTAATTCGCTATTGAGCCCAGCGAAGAAATTAGTCCAATCCCGCGCTGCCAGAGCGTTATTAAAAACAAACTGTTCATCGGCAATAAGCGCTTCGCTGTGTAAATCAATCAGCGCCATATCTTGCTTAGCAACAATGCGCTCGGGTAACTGGGCATGCTCTGCCTGCACCGAAAAGCTCAATAGTGTTGTTGCACCGGCGCAGGCTATGCCGGTGAGTATGATGTTCAATTTCATCTTTGTTCCCTCTACCGTTATCATGTCCCGTATGTGGGAATACTCACTATAGATCTATAAAGGGAACAAATGTAAATTTAATGTTTAAATATTTACATTTAAATCACAAATAATCCGAAGGATTATGCATCATTTCCTGCAATACTTGAATATATTTTGCACTATGCAGACCATCCATCAGTGCATGATGCACATCCAGGGCTAAAGGCATGCAACCTGAAACTTTATCATATTGCCCCAACACCACTTTAGGAATACCGTGAGTAGCACCCAAACAAGTAGCGTGAGAAAAACTACTAAATTGCAACCACGGCAATACCGATACATGCAGCACATCGGCGCGCCCTTCGGTGTGCGCGAAAGCCTCACTAAACAAAGGCTCACACGCAGCACGGGCTTTTTCTTCGCGCATACGCTGGGTATAAGTTGTATAACATGGCGTGTCATCGAGATAACTAAAGCGAAAGCTGTCATCCTCGGCCAGTTGCACCACACTCATCGTCACTTGCTGATAATGCACAGGCTGATCATCGACAATACGTAGCCCCATTGGCCAATATTGCTGCGCGCTTTTGTGCACCAAATAAATGTAAGCGCTAAAAAAAGACAAAGCCTGCGCTTGGCAGTATGCAAATAACAGCCGTGCGTCTAGGCGCACACACACATTGAAGTAAGGTTGGTGGAAATCTTTGAAAAAGGCAAAGTGCTGTGCACGCGGCCATTGCTGGAGGTCCACTTGCGTGGCGGGATAAGGCATTATCTACTCGACAACAAAAAAGGCATGCCCAAGAGCATGCCTTAATCTGGTATTAGGAGCAATAAAATGCGCCTAAACGCTGAGTACTAAAGACCCTGAGCGATGATCTCTTCTGCCAGTTTATCAGCGATAACATGCGTTGATACCTGCTCTTTTTCCGAGCGTTGGAAAATCTCCAACAAAGTATCAAAGATGCCTTCAACGTGCTTAGTCGCATCGTCAGCATTATAGCCTTGTGGCTTGGTTTCGTAATAGACATTGATGATGCCGCCGGCGTTAATAACGTAGTCTGGCGCATACAGCATGCCTTTTTCACGAATGATCTCACCATGACGAGGCTCCGCTAACTGGTTGTTAGCACAACCGGCAATGATCGTAGCCTTAATACGCGGAATGGTGTTGTCATTAATAGTCGCTCCTAGCGCACAAGGTGCGTATACATCCACATCCAGGTCATAAATGTCGTCAATGCCCACAGCTGTGGCATTGAAGTCATTGACTACACGCGCTACCGACTGCTCGTTAATATCGGTCACAAATAGCTCTGCGCCAGCGTTATGCAAATGTTTACATAGGTCGTAGGCCACAGCGCCTAGGCCCTGTACCGCCACTTTCACACCTTCAAGGTTTTGATGACCGTGCTTGTGTTGAAAAGCCGCTTTAATACCTAGGAAAGTACCTAAAGCAGTAAACGGCGATGGATTACCACTTTTACCTTCCAAGCCCATTACATAGTTTGTTTCTTGGTGCATCATCATTACATCACCGGTGGTGATGTTGACATCTTCAGCAGAATAGTAGCTTCCGCCTAAACGCTCTAGTTGCTTACCAAAAGCACGAAATAGTGCTTCTGATTTAATGCTTTTTGCATCGCCGATGATCACAGATTTACCGCCACCGAAAGGCAAACGCGCCACAGCGTTCTTGTAAGTCATGCCTTTGGAAAGACGTAGTACGTCGGTAACGGCTTCTTCATCACTGGCATAGTTCCACAACCGGCAACCGCCCACAGCCGGGCCTAGGTTAGTGTTGTGTACGGCAATAATTGCCTTTAGGCCTGATTCTTTATCACTACAAAAAACCACTTGCTCGTGGTTATCGAAATCAACTTGATTAAAAACAGCCACTGTTATTCTCCGAACTTGTTACCCTACTTGGGTGCGCTGAAATTGCCGCAGACTCTATCACTAAGTGCTGTGCCTTACCACTATATAAGATGATAAAACCACGCATTTCCTTTGTGGTTGAATTTCTATTCACACATAGAACAGTAAGTGAATATTTAATTCAAAATATGGTTAAATTAACGAACTTTAAACTACAACCAATCACCCTATGTACCACCTTTATCCACGCCCATCTGACGTTTACGTTAACGGCAACACCTATGTAAATATTTTAATACGCTGGGCGGGAATGTCGAGTTTCAAGGAGGACGGGCGCTGCCAGTCTAATCGCTGGCGACGCCCTTAACTGGTCAGAGCAGAACTTATTATTGTTCGCTCTGTGGCTGGGTGTACTTTGCCATCCACGCAAATACTTGCTGATACCAGTGAATTAAATTATCAGGGTTATGGATCCAATGATTTTCCTCAGGGTAGACCACCAGCCGCGAGTCGATGCCCTTGCGTTGCAAGGTGGTAAACGCCCCTAAACTTTGCGCATATGGTACGCGGTAGTCTTTAAGGCCTTGAGTCACTAACATCGGTGTTTGCCAATTGGCGACGAAGTTAGCCGGGTTATACTTACTGTAATCCCCGTCTTTCGCCCAAAACGGGCCGCCCATCTCATGCTCAGCGAACCACAATTCTTCGGTGCTTTGATGGAAGCTTGGCATATCAAACAAGCCCGCATGATTAACCAGACAGTTAAAGCCTTTAGGCCAATTTCCGGCAATCCAGTTCATCATGTAACCGCCGTAGGAGGCACCGAGGGCACAGCCGTTGTTAATGTCTAACCAGACATAATTATCGCCCACGTAATCGAGACCTTTTTGTAGGTCTAGCAGCGGTTTACCTCCCCAATCGCGGGAAATAGAATTGGTAAACGCTTGGCCATAGCCCACCGAGCCGTGAAAATCTATCATCACTACGCCATAGCCTTGCGCCGCCCAAAGCTGAGCATTCCAACGACTGTGGAACATATTGCCGAACGACCCTTGCGGCCCCCCATGGACTAAAAATGCCAGTGGATAGCGCTTGTTGGCATCGAACTGGGCCGGCTTAACAAGATAACCGTATACTTGTTCATCGTTGGCACCGCTGAAGCTAAATTGCTCTACGTCACCTAAAGTCACATCAGCCATTTTTTCTTTATTGACATCACTTAACTGCATTAAGCCGCTGCCATCGCGATTAATACGATAGAGCTCTTTCGGTGAATTCAGAGCATGGCGAGAAAACACGATTTGCTCGCCTACGACCTGCACGTCACCGACATAGCCATCGCTGAACACGCTACGGATATCGCCAAACCCGGTGCTGATTTCAAATAAGCTGGTCTGGCCTAAATCTTTGGCGGTGGCATAAATAGCACGGCCATTCGCACCGAATTGGAAGCTGCTCACACTGCGATCCCACTGCGGTGCCAGTGCTTTGTTCTCACCAGTGCGCAAATCTAGCAACTGCAAAGTGAACTTGTCTGATTCAAAGCCAGGTTTTATCGTCGCTTTATAGGCAAGGTAGCGGCCGTCAGCGGAGAACTGCGGCGCTGCATCCCAGGCTTTGTTTGCTTCGGTGAGGTTGCGAATAGAGCCGCCTTCGATAGCCACTTCAAATAAATCGAAGTTTGTGCTCCAAGCGTTATCCGGGGCTTTAACCTTAGCGCTGAAAACCACCTTGGTGCCATCGGGGCTAATTGCCACTTCTTCCATGCCGGAAAAAGGCTTAGCAGGAACATCGGTTTGCCACTGTGGGGTGATGTCTTTAGCGTCGGTGATCACTTTGTCAGCAAGTTTAGCACTAAATAGATGACGTACTTTATCGTCATTCCAGTGATCCCAATGCCGCACCATTAAACTGTCATAGACTTGGCCGTTATGGGCCGGTGGATTGGCATCGCGCTCGATAGTGCACGCTAAGGTATCACAATCGGGATACACATCTAAGCTCAGTACCACGGATTGGTTGTCAGAACTTAAGGTGTAACCCTCGATATCCACAGGTAAGTCGGTGACGGGGCGCGCCTCTCCGCCGCTAAGGGGTAGTCGCCACAGCTGATTGGAGCCCGATCGGGATGATAAAAAGTAGATAGCTTGGCCATCGCTAGAAAAGCGTACCGCTGTTTCACTGCTGCTGTCATAGGTTAACCGTGTCGCTTTCGCTAAATTGGCCGAGCCAGTATAACTGCTGCTCATTGCTGATAAGGGCTGCAGATATAAATCGCTGCCCTCGGGCGTTTTTACACCGTAAACGAGCTGCCTTCCATCACTGGATACCGCTACACTGTGCACTTTATTGAGCTGAGTTAGTTTTTCAACGCTGAGTACTTCAGCCTGGGCGCTCAGCGCTGAGCCGCCAAGCAACATCACACTGAGGATAGAATTTATTGTTGTCATTGTTTCACTCCATAAAAAAGAGCGCCAGGGCGCCCTTCTTAACCGAACCGATGCATTACTTCAACGCACCATCCAATTCTTCAATTTTTGCTTTCCAAATTGCTGGACCTTGGGTGTGAGCATTTGCTCCTTCGCTGTCCACGGCCACAGTGACCGGCATATCTTCCACTTCAAATTCGTAGATAGCTTCCATACCTAAGTCCTCAAATGCCACCACGCGGGCCTTTTTAATCGCTTTGGCGACCAGGTAAGCGGCGCCGCCAACAGCCATTAAGTATACCGCCTTGTTGTCTTTTATTGAGGCAACTGTAGCTGGACCGCGTTCAGCCTTACCAATCATGCCAATAAGGCCGGTTTTCTCTAGCATCACGTCGGTGAATTTATCCATACGGGTCGAGGTAGTGGGTCCTGCGGGGCCGACGACTTCATCGCCCACCGCATCCACAGGGCCCACGTAGTAAATAAATTTATTGGTAAAATCAACACCCTCAGGCAAGCCTTCACCGCTTTCAATCATTCCTTGCAAACGCTTGTGGGCCGCATCACGACCGGTCAGAATTTTACCGCTAAGCAGCACGGTTTCACCCATCTTCCAGTCTTGGATATCACCCTTGTTAAGGGTATCAAGATTAACGCGACGAGTGTCTTCGCCTACTTCCCAGGTCACTTCTGGCCAATCTTCTAATTTCGGCGGCTGCAAATCGGCGGGACCCGAGCCATCAAGAGTGAAGTGCACATGACGAGTTGCCGCGCAGTTGGGGATCATCACCACAGGCTTTGACGCCGCATGAGTGGGCGCGGTCTTGACCTTTACGTCTACGACGGTGGTTAAACCACCGAGCCCCTGGGCACCAATACCGAGCTTGTTAGCTCGCTCAAAAATCTCCAAGCGCATTTTCTCTTCTGTCGTTTCAGCACCTCGTTCGATCAGCTCATGAATATCCACAGGGTCCATCAACGACTCTTTGGCCAATACCGCTGCTTTTTCCGCAGTGCCGCCAATACCGATACCTAACATACCCGGTGGACACCAACCAGCGCCCATTGTTGGTAAGGTTTTTTCTACCCACTCGGCAACATCATCGGAAGGGTTCAACATCACCATCTTGGTTTTGTTCTCAGAGCCGCCGCCTTTAGCCGCAATCATCACTTCCACTTCATTGCCTGGCACCATATCAATGTGCACCACGGACGGGGTGTTATCTTTGGTATTTTTTCGACTGCCAGCAGGGTCGGCAACAATCGATGCACGTAACGGGTTATCTGGATTGGTGTAGGCACGACGAGTTCCCTCATCCACCATTTGCTGCACCGTCATGTCGGTTTGATCCCACCGCACATCCATACCAACTTTAACAAAACAAGTAACAATGCCGGTATCTTGGCACAGTGGGCGTTTGCCCTCGGCAGACATACGAGAATTAATAAGGATCTGCGCAATGGCGTCTTTGGCCGCCTTGCTTTGCTCTTTGTTATAGGCTTTTTCTAAAGCTTGAACAAAGTCTAGCGGGTGATAAAAAGAAATATACTGCAGCGCATCGGCAATGCTGTCGATAAAATCTTGCTGGCGAATAGTGCTCATGATTAATCCTTCCTACTGGGTCACACCTTCAGTTAATACATAAGTCGGTGCGACGACTCGGTGACGTGTGCACGGTTAGACCGCGTCTTCTGATAAAGTGTAACTTATGATAACCTCCCTGCCCGTTTCGGGCTAGTTCTTCGAGTTGAAGATAATGACAAATTCGCAATTACATTGCCGTAAATTGGCGCTTTCATCCTCGCCGTGTGAGGTGTTTGCACAATTACATCATCTCCAAGGAGCGGTTTTTCTTGACTCTGCTAGTGCAGCGCACGTCAATAGCCGCTTCGATATCTTAGTGATTGAGCCTGAAGCGACGCTCAGCGTCGAGCACAACAAGGTATACCTAGATGGCCTTGAGCTGCATCAGGACGTGTTCGCCTATATGCAGCAACGTCTAGCTGGCCTGTGCACGCAATCCCCGGCGCATGACCTGCCTTTTAGTGGCGGCTGGCTTGGCTACTTTGGCTATGATTTAGGACGCACCCTAGAGCGCCTACCCAGCTTAGCGGCGGACGATATTGCCTTGGCGCAGATGCAACTGGGCCTTTATCTTGATGCTTTAATTTACGATAAAGCGGCCAGCCAATGGTATTATATTGCCCAGCCAACGGTGGATGTCGAAGCCCGTTTACAGCGTTACCTGCAGCCACCCGCCGCCGCAAACGCAGGTAAATTTGCCTTAACCAGTGACTGGGCCTCCAATATGAGCCAAGCGCAATATGCCGATAAATTTACAAAGATACAGGACTATTTGCGCAGCGGCGACTGCTATCAGATCAACCTGGCACAGCGCTTCAGTGCCACATATCAGGGCTGCGAATGGCAAGCCTATCGCCGTTTACGCAGCCACAACAGCGCCCCCTTTTCTGCTTTTATGCGTTTACCGCAAGGCTGCATTTTATCCATTTCGCCAGAGCGCTTTATCGAAGTGCACCACAATCAGGTCGAAAGCAAACCGATTAAAGGCACACTGCCGCGCAGCAGTGACCCTAAAAAAGATCAAGCCTTGGCAGCACAGTTGGCAAGCTCCCCCAAAGACCGCGCCGAGAACGTCATGATTGTCGATTTACTGCGTAATGACCTCGGCAAGGTTGCGAAACCGGGCTCGGTGCATGTGCCCTCACTTTTTGCCATAGAGAGCTTCCCCGCTGTCCATCATTTAGTCAGTACCGTGCAGTCGCAATTGGCTGAGGGCAAAACGGCGCTCGACCAACTGAAGGCCGCATTCCCGGGTGGCTCTATTACCGGTGCCCCAAAAATCCGGGCGATGGAAATCATTGAAGAGCTCGAACCACATCGGCGCAGTGCCTATTGTGGTTCAATTGGCTACATTAGCGCCTGCGGTGATATGGACACCAGTATCACCATTCGTACCTTAGTGGCCAAAGACAATACCCTACATTGCTGGGCCGGTGGTGGCATTGTTGCCGACTCAGATGTTGCCTCTGAGTACCAAGAGACTTACGATAAGGTAAATAAAATCTTACCGGTATTGACGTGATAAAATCACCCCATGCGGCGCTCTCATGCGCTCAGGTTATTGCGCGGTTTAATCTCAGTGCCGCGCCCTCCAGCTTTGTTCCAACCCACCCAAAGCGCCGTAGCGCTGTGGTTATGCTGCTCTCAGAGTCTGAGCACGGAGCACAAGTGTTGCTGTGTAAACGCGGCGCCCATCTGCGCCATCATCCCAGCCAACTGTGCTTTCCAGGGGGAAAGCAAGAGCGCGAAGATAAGACGCTTGCTCACACCGCCCTTAGAGAGCTACACGAGGAGCTAAATATAGACAGCAAAGATGTCACCATCATCGGCCGTCTCGATGAGGTGAGCACCCTCAATGATATGAGTATTACGCCGTATCTAGCACAGCTACGCGCCGGTGCCCGTTGGCAAATTGATCAAAATGAGGTCGAAGCCGCATTTTTTGTGCCTCTGGCTGAACTGTTAGCAACCCAAAACTGGCAGTCTCTGCAGGTCGAGCGGCAACAAAAAAATCTCCACTTTCGCGTTTTTAAAACCCCTTATGGTCTGCTGTGGGGAGCGACCGAGCGAATTATTGAGCGCTTTACGAAGCGCCTTGGTCCGATCAGCTAAAATTAGTGTACAGAGGATTACATCCCTGGTGTTTAACGTTATGATAGGCGCCCGTTCAAAGGCAATGTGAGTATAGATTTTATGATCAGTGCATTCGATATGTTTAGCATTGGCATTGGGCCGTCGTCGTCCCATACCGTAGGCCCAATGCGCGCATCTCGGTTGTTTGTGCAAACCCTGCAAGAGCAAGGCACACTTGAGGATGTTACCGAGGTAAAAGTAGAGCTGTTTGGTTCCTTGGGTCAAACCGGTGTTGGCCATGGCTCAGGTAAAGCTGTTATTTTAGGGCTGGCCGGGTACGACCCAGAGACGGTCGATGCCGACGCCGTGCCCGATATTTTGGCCAAAATCGAGCAAGAGCAGGTTATTTATCTCAATAAAACCCACCAGGCTAAGTTTCCAAAGCAAGGGGCGATTGTATTTCATCGCCGCAAGACTTTGCCCAAGCACTCTAATGCCATGGAGATTATTGCCTTTAAGGGTGATGAGCGCATTGCCTCGCAAGTGTATTACTCTATTGGTGGCGGCTTTATCGTCAGCGACGAGGACTTTGATAAGGAAAAGCAGGCTGCGCTGGATATCCGTGAGCAAAATCCTGCCCCCTACCCGTTCGATAACGCACAGCAACTGCTAGAGCTTTGTAAGGAATCCGGCCTGAGCGTCTCAAGCCTAATGATGGCCAATGAGAAGACCTTGCGCGACGAAGCTGATATCAAAGATGAGTTATTTCATATTTGGCAGGTGATGAAAGCCTGTACTGAACGCGGCATGCGTACTGAGGGCATTCTGCCAGGCGGTCTGAAGGTGCGTCGTCGCGCACCAAGCTTATATTTAAAGTTAAATGTTGAGAACAATAACGACCCACTTAGAGCCATGGATTGGGTTGACCTATTCGCTCTTGCCGTGAACGAAGAAAACGCCGCTGGGGGTCGAGTAGTCACTGCCCCCACCAACGGCGCCGCAGGTATCCTGCCGGCAGTACTCATGTATTACCACACCTTTATCAAAGAGGTGGATCGCGATATCGCCACGCGCTACCTGCTGACCGCAGCAGCAATTGGTATCTTGTATAAAAAGAATGCTTCTATCTCCGGGGCCGAAGTGGGTTGTCAGGGCGAAGTGGGCGTGGCCTGTTCAATGGCTGCGGGCGCCTTAACGGAAATCATGGGCGGTAACGTAGTGCATGTAGAAAATGCAGCTGAAATCGGCATGGAGCATAACCTCGGTCTCACCTGCGATCCTGTGGGCGGCCTTGTGCAAGTGCCTTGCATAGAGCGCAACGCCATGGGTGCGATTAAAGCCATTAATGCCTCACGCCTAGCCATGCGCGGCAGCGGTGAGCAAAAGGTCTCCTTGGATAAAGTGATTAAAACCATGTGGGACACCGGCAATGATATGAAAACCAAATACAAAGAAACCGCTCGAGGCGGTCTGGCGGTAAACATCATTGAGTGTTAATCGCACAAAAGAAAGGCGCCAACAGGCGCCTTTTTTCATATCATATCACTGATCACTTAGCGCACTGGCAACTCAATGCTTTCAAACATCGCATCGACGTCATCTTGATTACGTAATAAGCAGGCTTTTTCAACCCGATCTTTGGTCAAGTGCGGCGCGAAACGCTCAATGAAGTCATACATGTAGCCACGCAAAAACGTTCCTTTACGGAAGCCGATTTTGGTCGTGCTAGCCTCAAATAAGTGGCTGGCATCAATGCACACTAAATCTTTATCGGTGATTTCATCAACAGCCATCGAGGCGACCACCCCGACGCCCAAACCTAAACGTACATAGGTTTTTATAACGTCCGCATCGGTGGCGGTGAAGACTATATGGGGCTCTAACCCCTGAGCATTGAACGCTTTGTCTAGTTCTGAGCGACCCGTAAAGCCAAACACATAAGTGATCAGCGGAAACTCAGCAACATCAGCAATACTAAGGTTATCGGCTTTTTGCGCCAGCGGGTGAGTTTTCGCCACCACAATACTGCGATTCCAGTGATAGCAAGGCAACATCACTAAGTCGGAATACAAGTGTAAGGCTTCTGTTGCAATAGCAAAATCAGCATCTCCACGTGCCGCTGCATCAGAGATTTGCTGCGGCGTACCTTGATGCATATGCAATGAAACCGCCGGGTACTTTTTCATAAAGCCTTGAATGACTTCCGGCAAAGCATAACGCGCTTGAGTGTGGGTGGTGGCAATATTAAGTTTACCTTGGTCTGGCAAGGTATGCTCATTGGCTACAGCCTTAATTCCCTCGACTTTGGAGAGAATCTCACGAGCAATATTGATAATGTCTTTACCGGCACTGGTTACGTGCGTCAGGTGCTTACCACTGCGTCCAAAAATTTGCACCCCTAATTCGTCTTCCAACATACGTACTTGTTTGGAGATACCGGGCTGCGAAGTATAAAGACTCTCCGCTGTGGCGGATACATTGAGGTTATGATTAAGCACCTCAACAATATACTTTAGCTGCTGTAGTTTCATGGTCGTTGTTACTTTCTATTATTATTTTACTTGCGATTGCACCAGGCGTTATACGCAGTGGCCTAGACCCTAATCTTCCTGGTGAATGGGAAGGCAAATCAACACCTTGAGCCCATCTTCTTATACATTTTAGCTATTGCAATTAGCTAGGCTAGCACATTTAATTATGTCTCGGTACTGTTGATTTATGTTCAAGGCTGCGATGTTCTCCTATACTCTTATTTTATTTAATGTTATTTCATGAATTTAACGTGTATTACTACCCCAACCTAGGTTCTTTCGGTTAAGATGGGTGGTAATTGGGCAACTCAATGAGTAAGAGAATCGGGGTATGATAGTCTCTATCATTATTATGTTAATTGTCGCGCTTATCGTTATTGCGGTTTGGGTAAGTGCAGTGCAACAGCATAAAGAAAAGCAAGAAGCTCAGCGCCGCCAAGAGCTCGCAAAGCAGAAAAAAATAATAGAAGAGACGGAAGAAGTGCTGGTCAACAGTGTCAATATCCCGTTATCTAATAATGTGATGATGATTCTTTATCGTCGAATTCACGATGCGCTTGCCGCCATGGTTGAGTTGTCACCCTCCTCGAAAGAGCTTAAATCTCGGCTTAATGATGCAAAAACTCGCTTAACCAGTGGCGTTGATGAGAGCGCCAATATGGGCGAGAACTTTGTTCTTCCCGATCATGATAAACAGCTTATTTCATTGATACAGGGAATAAAGAAGCTGCGCACCATCATGCGCTCTGAACACAGCAAGGGCAAAATCGATACCCCTGTGTTTATGCAAGAAGACAAAACCTTTGAGCGCCTGCAATTAAAGATAAATATTGAAAGCCAAATTAAGCGCGGCGTGGCTGCAAGAAACGCTAATATGGTTGGCTCGGCACGGCAGTATTTCGAAAAGGCGTATGCCACAATTACCGCCCTGAATTACAGCGACGACTATGTCACGAATAAGAAAAATCAGCTTGAGGATTATCTCAACGAGATCAGCTCTGAGTTGAAAGCCTCTAACGCCTCCGCCCGTAAAAAACGCGAAGAGGAAGAAAAAGACGATTTGGATGTGTTATTCGCGCCAAAGAAAAAGTGGTAACAGCGTAAATCAAGCTATAACAGATAGGCCGATATCAAACATCGCCTATCTGCTGCCTGTACCGGGCCATGCAGGGTAAATACCTTACGCAAAATCTGCCCACTACCTTCAATCATTGAGCCATACATACCATCCAGCTGTGTGTGCGAACACCCAAAACCAAACTCTCCATAATGCTGCGCCAGTACGCAGGGCTAGCCATGCTTCTGAGTGTGCTAAAGTACAACTACGAAGTACGACGTCAAGGAGCGACAAGTGACAATAGAGACTGGTTTTTTGAAGCTCGTTGGCTCATACAAAAAATAAAGGCACAGCGTCATAGCTGTGCCTTTTTAGCTGTTATATATGACCTTGCTTACTAAGATAAAAACATGAACTTAAGCAAAAATAGTACTGTTAGAATCCACACACTCAAGCTAATCTCCGCCGCCTTATTACACACTAATTTCACCGCCGTATAAGCGATAAAGCCAAGGGCAATGCCGTGGGCAATGGAAAAAGTTAACGGCGTCATCAACAGCACCACAGCAACTGGAATCGCATCTGTCATATCATCCCAATCAACCAGCTTAAGGTTTTGCAGCATGAGCACCGAGACATACAAAATCGCACCCGCTGTTGCATAAGCTGGAACCATGGCTGCCAAAGGAGCAAAAAACATCATCAGTAGGAAGCAACAGCCCACCACCACAGTTGTTAAGCCTGTACGCCCACCCACTGACACACCGGATACCGACTCAATGTAGGAAGTGGTCGTAGAGGTGCCAAGCATGGAGCCAGCAATTGTCGCCGTACTATCGGCACTCAGTGCTCGACCCAAACGTGGCATACGCCCTTGCTCATCGGCCAATCCCGCTTTTTGCGTTACCGCCACTAAGGTGCCTGAGGTGTCGAACAAATCCACAAACAAGAATGCGAAAATGACACTGAGCATGGATAACTCTAACGCCGAGGCAAAATCTAATTGCATAAAGGTAGGAGCGATGGACGGTGGCGCTGAGATCACCCCTTGATATTCAACCAGCCCCAGGGATAACGCAATGCCTGTAACCAACATAATACTGATCAATACGCCGCTTTTGATATCACGATACAACAACGCCGCTATTACGAAAAAGCTCAGGATAGCGAGCAAAGGCCCACTGCTGGTAATATCACCCATCTGAACGAGCGTGGCTGGACTGGCAACAACAATACCCGCGTTTTTCAGTGCAATGAGCGCCAGAAAAGCGCCAATCCCCGTGGCAATAGCGCGCTTAAGTACCAGTGGAATGGCATTGATTATCCATTCTCTGACCTTAAATAGGCTCAACGCTAAAAAAATACACCCCGACATAAACACCGCCGCTAAAGCCGCCTGCCAGGTGTAACCCATACCTAATACTACGCCGTAGGTAAAAAATGCATTTAAGCCCATGCCTGGCGCTAATGCCAACGGATAATTCGCCCAAAAACCCATAATAAAGCAACCGATAGCAGCAGCAATACAGGTCGCTACAAATGCTGCCCCTTGGTCCATTCCCGCCTCTGCTAGCATTGCCGGGTTGACAAACACGATGTACACCATGGTGATAAAGGTCGTGAGTCCTGCGATAACCTCGCGCTTAACGGAGCTTCCATGCGATTTTATTTTGAACAGTCTTTCGAACATAGGAGTAAACAGTGATACGTAAAATAGAAGCGGCGGATACTAGCATAAATGCGGACAAATGACCGCATGTTTACGCAGCAATATTGGCACCGAAATACAGCTTTAGCTTCTTCGGTATCGCTAAGCGTTTAAAGCAACAAACAAGACGTTTAAAAAAGAAACAAAAAAACTTGCACTGAATAACTGTATAAACTACTGTATACATATACTGTATAAAACACTGTATATGGTTCACAAAATCCACAGCGAGGCAATTATGTTACATACAGCAAGTGTTCGTCATGTTAAAAGCTATCAGCAAGATAACCCTAATGTGATCAATATCGTAAAAACTGAGGATGAGATCTCTGCAACATTTGAGATGCTTAAAATCGTTCATCGCTACAATCAAAATAATGGCTGGACGCTATTAGTCGCCCCTGACAATGTGCCTAGCCGCCACCTATTGGACGCTTGCTCTATCGACACGAATAAATTGCTGGTAATTCGGGCTAAACATGTTGTTGATATGGAATACATGCTTAATTGTGCGCTGCAAAATGGCCGTTTTGCGGCGGTGATCACCTGGACGGATATTTTAAAACAGCAGCAACTCGAAGCCTTACAACTCAATACCCACCAAGCTAAAGCACAGCTTTACTGTTTCACTACCGAGCATAACGCCAGCGAACAAACAACTGTGCCCTCGCAGTTACAAGTCTGCTAATATAGTGGCGTGATTCCTTGTAGTTAGAAAATGCGATGTGCCATTGTGGATTGCCGCAGCCTTTTGCTGATTGCTGCGGCCGGTTTGTAAGTAGAGCTATTGATGCCCCCGACGCCCAGAGCCTGATGCGCTCTCGTTATAGTGCATTTTGTGAACAAGCTATTGATTACTTATGTTTTACCTGCTCAGAGAAAGCCCTAGAACAAAACCCCAGAGAGGAAGTGGCTGAATTTGCCCAAGCTGCGCGTTTTGTGCGCTTACAGATAATGGATTATGAGCCTGGCGATGCTTTGGCCTATGTTGAATTTAAGGCTTTTTACATCATTGCTGACACCCTTCACTGTATTCATGAACGTTCACAGTTCATTCAACGCCACCACCAGTGGAAATACGACAGCGGGCGGTTGTTTGAAGCCGCTGACGTAAAGCTTAAACGCAACGATCCCTGCCCATGCTTAAGTGGCAATAAATTCAAAAAATGCTGTATGTCTTGATGTGATGCCGCCGCCCAGTGGCAGCTTTAGGTATTCGCTTAATTAGTACAAGAACCCCTTGGCTCGCACCTGCTATTGCACCCTGCTCGCACCCACTATTACACCCTGATATGCGCAGGCCACTACGCGTGTGCTAAAGACGAGGACTTATTCATATCCACAAGTTGATCGTAAAAGGCTGCACTATCCATTTGCGGCTCGTTCAGTGGCTCATATTGGCGATGATGTTTTGCCTGTACGCTCGGATCGCAATTATCAATTATAGGTAGTGGAACATAGGTTTTGTCGTCTCGCACTGCCAAAGGCTCGGGGGTTAGACACTCTTTTAATCGCAGAGTTGTCATTGAGCTTTGCGCCAATAATGCCCTGTCATGCTGAGTTCTATCTATGTGGTAATCCGGTAATGCCGTTGGTTTTGCAGGCGCAGCGCCTAATTGCAATCGCAACTGCTGCTCATCCACTTGGTGAGATTCTAGTTCCGATTTGGGAAGGTGAAACTGGGCAAAATCGAGTGCATCTGCTGATAATGATGCTAACAGCCAAGCAAAGTCCCCACGACGGGCCTCATGGACACTGCGACATAATTGCGAGTCCATTTGTAGTTCGTTACGAATGATGGGCTTAACTTGCATAAACTTTATTCAACCTGAATTACTTCTAAGCAGTTATCGGCCTTTTTTCAGCTTTCTTTAGTTTTTTTCTTTACTTGGACACTGAGTTTGCTATTATCGCCGCCGTTGTTTAGGAGGGGTTCCCGAGCGGCCAAAGGGATCAGACTGTAAATCTGACGGCATTGCCTTCGCTGGTTCGAATCCAGCTCCCTCCACCACTTAACAACACACATCATTCTATCGGAGGGGTTCCCGAGCGGCCAAAGGGATCAGACTGTAAATCTGACGGCATTGCCTTCGCTGGTTCGAATCCAGCTCCCTCCACCACTTTCTTATCGTACAAAATCCAACAGATGTGCATTCTCTTTAAGCCATAATCGCGCTTGGTCAGTATGCTCGTAGTAGCCATTAACCAGTGCCCAAAATTGATGGCTGTGATCCATATGTACCCGGTGCGCCAGCTCGTGAACAATGACATAGTCAATAACCCAATGCGGAGCTCCTGCCAACAAGGTATTAAAACATAACTCACCGCGCGAATCGCAACTGCCCCAACGACGCTTGTACACTTTAACGCTAATGCCGTTAGCGGCGATATTCATCACCTTTTGCCACTGCATTATGCGGGCCGATAAGTGATCAGATAATTCATCGTGCATCAGTGCCAATAGCTGTTGATTAAAATAGCGCTGGCGATGCTTCACTCGCTTACTGATTACGATGTGTATCGTTTGGTTATCTGTCTGCTTAAGTGAACTCTCGCTTACCTCTATTGCACGTAATTGACCGAAAAGCATAATGCGACGATGTAGCCAAGGGTTATACCTAGCCGCTTCAATATCAGATTGCTTATGTAATTGTTTGTTTATCCACGCCTGTTTGCTCTCAACGAAGTCTGCAATGAAATCACGACATGCCCCATAAGGCGCTTTCACACTCACTTGTTGATTTTTGACCACCAAAGCGAGCGTTCGTCGACGGCTGTAGTGCACATCATATTGCCTACTCATATTAAACCTTTGTTGTAATTACTTGAACTAAAAGAGTTTGCCAAACATTGTGCTAACATTAAGTACATCCTTTGCAGCGCTACTAATATGATACCGTAATTACGCCCTTGGGTAAGCTTGCAGCGCACTCATAAATAAATAAACTCAGCCGTCGCTGCGCTGATAGAACAATCAGTGTTATTGTAAGATACAGGGGCTTTCACTTTAGTGCGCGACACGTGGTTTTTCAGTGTGCTAGGCTGTGATTGCTACTTGGCATCCGTTGTTGGAGTATCGAAGTACTTTATGCTTTCTCAATTTTTTATCACCGACCCTGCTCCCGAATTGCTGGTCAATGGCAGCTATGATTGGGCCTTAGTGTTACTTTCGGTCACTATTGCTATTTTTACATCTTTCTTTGCACTGCAATTAAGGGAGTTTGCTCAACAACAACGCCACTCCCCATTTTATCGCATGGCACTGCCTGCAAGTGCCGCCGCTTTTGCCGCTGGCGTGTGGAGCATGCACTTTATCGGGATGCTGGCATTTAGCCTATGCGTCAGCGTCGACTATGATTTCACAGTGACGGTGGTGTCATTCATCCCTGTCTTTTTAGCCACCGCCTTAGGGTTCCATTTACTCAGTACCAACAATCTATCTCGAGCCAAGCTTGCGCTCAGTGCCCTGCTGTTGGGCGCTGGCATAGGGATTATGCATTACACGGGGATGGCCGCCATGCGCCTAGGGCCGATGCTAGGCTATGACCCACTTTGGTTTGTTGTCTCTGTATTAGTGGCGGTTATTCTCGCATGGCTCGGCCTAGCCGCTCATTTATATTTACAACCCACAGGACGCAGCACTCTAGGGCAAACCGGTTATCGTATTCTCAGCGCCATTGTTATGGGCTGCGCAGTCTCTGGCATGCATTATACCGGGATGCAAGCGGCACGATTTGTGGCCCAATCCCCAGTGTACAGTCAGCTCACCGATAATAGCCATGTAACCGATCTCGCTCTGAGTATTGCTATTGTAAGCCTCTTGCTCAGCGGTCTCATTACTTTATTGCACAGTGTGATGCGCTATCGCTTGGCCCTTCAGCAACAACTTATCACTCAATCACGCCTTGAAGCGGTCCTCAATACCGCCGTCGATGGCATTATTACCATTAGTGCGAAAGGCCAAGTCCTGAGCTTCAACGCCGGAGCTGAACGTATACTCGGGTATCATCGCGATGAAGTGATTGGCGAAAACGTAAAAATGCTGATGCCACAAGAGATCGCCAATCAACACGATAATTACTTAAGTGCCTACCAAAGTACCGGCATTAAAAACATTATTGGTTCTGGACGTGAGGTCAACGCCGAACATAAAAATGGCGCGCTGATCCCCATTCGTCTGGGGGTTGGTGAAGTCGCTATTCCCGGACAAAAGCGCATGTTTGTAGGTTTTATTACTGACTTGAGCGCACAAAAGGCGATGCAAAATCAGCTTGCCCAACAAGAGCGTCATTATCGCACTTTGTTAACTAATATGCCCGGCGTGGCTTTTCGCTGCCGTTTAGATAAGCATTGGAGCATGCTCTACATTAGCCCCATCGTAAAACAATTAACCGGCTATGATGACCAGCAGTTTATCGACGGCAGTGTTAACTTTGACATGCTTATCTCTGCGCAGCATAGCGACTATGTGCGCGAGCAAATATACAGCGCACTTGCACAAGGAAAAAAACACTATTCTTTTGAATACCAAATACAGTGTCGCGATGGCAGCCGTAAATGGGTGATTGATAAGGGAACATTTGAGCATACCGAAGGAGAAGAGCTTTTCATTGCAGGCGTATTGGTCGATATCAGTGAGCGCCAACAAATGGAGCAAGAGCTTGTAAAAGCGAAAGAGAAAGCCGAAGCTGCGGCGGAGACAAAGCAAGCCTTTTTAGCCAATATGAGTCATGAAATACGCACGCCCATGAACTCCATCATTGGCTTCTCTGAAGTGCTGCTAGATAGCCCATTGAATAAACAGCAGCGTCAGCAACTCACCAACGTATTGCAATCTGCACGCTCTTTATTGCATTTACTCAATGATATTTTAGACTCGGCCAAGCTTGAGCAAGGTAAAGTGAGTATTGAGTCAGTGCCCTTTAACTTGCTGGCTCTCGTCGACTCTGTGGTCTCCAGCTTTTATCACAGTGCTGAACATAAGCAGCTCTCGGTTGCCCTGAATATGGATAGTAATCTCGGTGAGCACTATCGCGGCGATCCGCAGCGCTTACGTCAAGTATTAGTCAACTTAATCGGTAACGCAGTAAAATTTACCGAGCAAGGCAGTGTCACCATCAATGTTCGCGGCGATAATCAAGGTGTCTATTTTGAGGTGGTTGATACTGGCATTGGTATCGCCCCCGAGCGGGTGAGTGCTATTTTCAATCCTTTCGAGCAAGCAGACGACAGTACCACGCGGCGTTTTGGCGGCACCGGTCTAGGCACTACCATTAGCCGCCAGCTCGTACAACTTATGGGCGGGGATATAGGCGTCACCAGCACCTTGGGCCAAGGCAGTACATTTTACTTTACCCTGCCCCTAAAACAGGTAGCGGGCGAGCACGTCAATGAGCAGAGCTCATTGACCCCACTTAGCGAAATGCCTAAATTGCGAATACTGGTGGCTGATGATGTACCGCAAAACCGCGAGCTACTGCAACTACGCCTAACTAAACTCGGTCATCAAGTTGAGGCAGCTGATGACGGCGAGCAAGCAGTGCAACTGGCCACAAGTAATAGTTATGACATTGTGTTGATGGATATTCATATGCCCAAGTGTGATGGTCTCCAAGCAACCCGACAATTGCGTCAATATGAGCAGCACAACGAGGTTGCTACAACGCCCGTTATTGCTTTAACGGCCAGTGTCATGGGCAGTGACCGTGAAGCGGCTAAAGCCGCTGGAATGGACGGCTTTGCCAGCAAACCTGTGGTGCTGAGCGATTTACTAACGGAAATAGCCCGCGTTCTCGATATCGATTTGGCTGCACATGTATTCGCACAAACTAACGCCACCGCCCACGACAGCCAACAGCTGGTCAACGAAACCCAAGGAGCGGAGCTATGGGGTTCAAAAGCGCATTACCTCAAGGAACTAAAGCACTTCTATAGGCAGCGCAATGAGCAGCTGCGAACACTGAGTAAGTATGATCAGCTCAGCGCCGATCAGCTTGTTGACGTGCATACATTAAAAGGATTAGCCGGTAATCTAGCCCTGCCCAAATTAGCCGATACGTTAAAGTCGATTGAACGACAAAAGCAGGTTCAAGACCCTCATCGGTTTGCCCTATTCAGCTGTATTGATGAGCTCTATCAATATCTGCAAAACCACACTGACGCGCCTAGCAAAGTCGTGAGAAGTCACCATAGCGATGAGGACTTTAAGCAATTATTGCGAGAGGTTGCGCAGTTATGCGATAACTTTGAATATGATAGTGAACACAGTGAACAACTTATTGCGGCAACGCCACAACAATGGCATAAACAAGTAATGGATATCGCGAATCTCATTAACGAATTCGAGTTTGCGGCGGCAAAAGTCGCTATTGAGCAATTACTTGAGCAACTGCAGAGTGTGCAACATGATTGAGACACAAAAGCCGACTCTCCTAGCTGTAGATGATGAGCCGACGAACCTTAAGGTTTTAAATCAAGTATTAGGAAACGACTATCGCCTTATATTTGCAAAATCAGGGCCTCAAGCTTTGGAATTAGCTCATAGCAAGCAACCCGCGCTCATTTTGCTTGATGTTATGATGCCAGATATGTCTGGCTTTGAAGTATGTGAACAGTTAAAGCAACGGCCAAGTACACAGGCTATTCCGGTTATTTTTGTGACCGCCATGCAAGACGAAGTTGATGAAACGCAAGGCTTTGCCAAAGGCGCGGTTGATTACATTACTAAGCCAATCAGCCCAGCAATCGTCAAAGCGCGGGTTAAAAATCATTTGTCTTTAGTGCAAGCTGACTTACTCAAAGCCGCGCAACTTGAATTGATCCAACGCCTGAGTCATGCAGCCGAATACAAAGACAATGAAACCGGACAACACATAATTCGTATGAGTCGTTATTGCCACATCATCGCGCGCGCTTATGGCTTTAATGAGGCTCATGCCGAGTCGTTGCTGCTTGCGGCGCCAATGCATGATATTGGCAAAATCGGTATCCCCGATAATATTCTTCTTAAACCTGGGCGCTTGGATCAAGACGAATACCGGCAAATGCAAACTCATGCCAGCATTGGTGCGGATATCTTGGCAGGCTCAAGTTCTGCATTAATCCAACTTGCCCACCGACTTGCCCTTGAGCACCATGAGCGCTTTGATGGCAACGGCTACCCAAATGGCTTACAGGGCGAAGAGATCTCCATAGAGGGCCGTATATGTGCCATTGCCGATGTATTCGACGCACTAACTTCGAAGCGGCCATACAAAGAACCTTGGCCTACCGACAAAGCCGTGCAGTTACTTCAAGAAGAGAAAGGCAAGCACTTTGACCCCGAACTGGTGGATATTTTTATGGACTGCCTAGACGATATTCTTGCTGTTAAAGCACAATATCCAAGCTAGAGCAGCTCTGCAACGGCCTCATATTCATAACAGGTAATTTCATGGACATTGCCGCTGGGATCACGAAAGTACAATGACCAAGATACCTGATGTTCGGCTCGCGTGACCTTGATATCGCAATCGTGCAGGTGCTGTTGCCAGTGCACAAAGGCTAACGCATCGCAACGAAACGCGATGCCGTTGCTTTTTTTATCACCAACAAATAAAGCCAAGCAAATCGACTTTGCCTGATCTTGCAGCATAAGCGGTCCATCGTGTTGCTGTTCAAACCAAAAAGCCAGCTCGGAGACGATATCAAAACCCATTACTTGACGATAAAACGCCAATGCAACCTCAATATCATGCACTTGTATATGGCAATGGTGTACGCCACGCAATAACGGTGGGTTACTCATAGGCAATACCTATCTCTTCGCCCAGTTGGCGTAAGAAATCGTGCATGTACTGCGTGCGCTTATGTGCTTCATATCGAGCACTGGCCGTGTTCATGCTCTGACCTATGTGCAATAACTTCACAAAAAAGTGATCAAGGGTGTATTTACTGTCATCAGCTTGGCGGTTCTTACAAAACGGATCCTGGGGGTGGTATAGGCCACGACAAATCGCCCCGCCTACTTTCATGCAGCGACTCACTCCCACTGCGCCAAGGGCATCCATACGGTCGGCATCTTGTACTATTTGCGCCTCTAAAGTGGTGGGTGTGACATTGGCACTAAAGCTATGGGCGACAATAGCATGGTGAATAGCATCGAAATAGCGACTGTCATAATGGATACTGTGCAAAAAGCTTAACGCCTTGTCGGCTGCCATGGTCGATGCCTTCGCTCTGTCCGGATGGTTTTTCGCCACCGCAACACAATCGTGCAGCCACGCCGCAGGCAACACCACTTCAATCTTGGCATGCTCCTGTTCACACAAAGTTTTCGCCACCTGCACAACGCGTTCAATATGCGTAATGTCATGGGCTGAGTCGGCGCTACCGCAACTGAGAATAAAATCGCGACATTGTTGTTCGATTTCTTGCATAGTATTCATTATTAAGAGTTTATGTGATGACAATAAATCACTCATCGGCTATTGGCAAAATTAATTTGAGAAAGCGCCTTAAGATGCCTAGAATAGCGCCTCTCAAACCAACGACCTAGCGTGTCAACATGCCTTGCGGTGGGTATTCAACTGCCTCAGTGCACAGCAGCTTCAACATACTCACTCTAGGAATTATTAGGAGGCTCAATGGCCGGTGCGATTTATCTTCAAGCAGGACGCGAAAAATCACTGAAACGTAAACACCCGTGGATCTTTTCAAAAGCAATTAAGAAAACCAAAGGCAACCTCGGCCTAGGTGACACGGTCACCGTTTACGACAGTCAGGGAACATACTTGGCTACGGCCGCTTATAGCCCACAGTCACAAATTCGCGCTCGGGTATGGAGCTTTGACGAGAAAGAATCTATCGACCAGGCGTTCTTCTACCGCCGTTTAGCTCGGGCCCTTGATGCCCGCCAGCATACTATTGACGAAGGCCAGTTAACCGGTTTCCGCCTGTGTGCCGGTGAATCTGACGGCCTTCCTGGAGTAACAATAGATAAATTTGATAACTACTTAGTCTGTCAGTTGTTAAGTGCCGGTGCAGAGCGTCACAAAGGTGAGATAGTCGCCGCGTTAGTGGAACTGTTCCCTTCTTGTCATGTTTACGAACGCTCAGATGTCGAGGTGCGTAAAAAAGAAGGATTAGCGCCAACAACCGGCGTGCTATCTGGCACGGCGCCAGAGCACCCGGTGTTGATAAAAGAAAATGGCCTCACCTGCGAGGTAGATATTCTGCAAGGCCATAAAACCGGCTTTTATCTCGACCAACGAGACAGCCGCGCCGCCCTAGAGCGCTTCTCCAAAGACAAGGAAGTATTAAATTGCTTTTGTTACACCGGCACGTTTGGTTTATATGCCTTGCGCGGTGGCTGCTCTAAGGTGATCAATGTCGATGTATCACAGCAAGCCCTTGATATTGCCAAACGCAATGTACAGCACAATGACTTAGACTTAGGACGCGCTGAGTTTGTCAAACAAGACGTATTTAAGCTACTTCGTGAATACCGCAGCGAAGGACGCACCTTTGATACCATCGTCATGGATCCACCCAAGTTTGCCGACTCTAAGGCGCAGCTCAACGGCGCATGCCGAGGCTATAAGGATATCAATATGTTGGCGATGCAGCTGCTTAAGCCAGGCGGCACTTTACTGACATTTTCGTGTTCAGGACTCATGGAGCAAAACTTATTTCAAAAAGTGGTCGCCGATGCTGCCCTAGACGCCAATAGAGAGTTACTCATTGTCGAGCGCTTAAATCAGGCCGCCGATCACCCTATCGGAGGCGCTTACCCTGAAGGCTTTTACCTCAAGGGGCTGATCTGCAAAGTGTATTAACGCTTTATCTTAATTAATATCGAGCATTTCCACGCCAATGCAGTACTGTCCCTGGTCGTCTTGCGTACAACGCACGACCTGGGTCAGCGCTTTAAGTGGCGGCACCGAACCATCGGGTGAGTTGATATCCACTTTTACCGTGGCGCCCGGGTCGATAGGTTCATCAACCAGTAACTGCATACCAGTGGCGCTCAAGTCGCGGCAGGTTGCCGTTAACTGCAAATATTTATCATTGTGTGATACCTCAAGCTTTGCTTGCGCATTCACCATCATGCGCATAAAGCCGCGCTTATCGTCGTCATAAAGCATTGTTGTTCTCCTTTTGTGCTTTACAGCAGCCGATCGCAGGCCTATCACTACCTACGCATGCCGCAGTTGGGGTCGCATCACAAAGCCCATCTAAACGAGCAAAACATGTGTTGCTATAGGCAGCATACTCGGATTAAATAAGGGTTTGCAAGCTATCCAATAACTCGTTGAAAGATAGGGGTTTTACGAAGTAGGCATCACAGCCAGCTGCGTACCCTTGTTGCTTGGCATGGGGGGATTCGAGTCCGGAGATCATTAACACCGGAATATCTTGCGTTTCTGGGGTGTTTTTTAACATACGACAGGTGTCGAAGCCATCAAGCCCCGGCATACACACATCGAGCATAATGGCGTCCGGGTGCTGATTGATGGCCTCGTTCAGGCACTGCTTGCCCGAATCAACATACTGCAATTGGTACTGTTGACCAAGTGCTTGAGCATACAGTGTAAAATTAAAATATTCGTCATCGACTACTAATAGCTTAGCTTTGCCGTGATTATTCAACTTATTCCCTATCCTTGTCGGCGAGCACCTGAATCACTCTAATAATATAAAGTTACCTCAGCTTAGCGCGAATGCAAGTTAACTCTCGGCGAGATAGTCATTAATTGCGTTCAACACCCGTTTTGCCGAAACCGGATAAGGGGTCCCCAGTGTTTGCGCAAATAACGATACACGTAGCTCTTGCTGCATCCAAAACAGCGCTTGCAAGGCCGGCGGCTGGGGCTCACCTTTAGGGTGTTTGGCCAAACACTTATGGTACGCCTGCGCTACTTTATCCAGCTCAAGGGTACACAAACGGTCGCGGTTAGGGTCCACCGGTAGTTTTTCCAAACGTTTATCTATGGCTTTCATATAACGGCATAAATCGGCCATTTTATGCGCCCCATGATGGCTAACGAAGCCTTTAAAGACCAGGCTTTCCAATTGACTTTTAATATCACCGTGGGCGGTGATCATGGTTAAGTCCACTTTGCCACGCATACGCTTGTGAATACCGTGGGCCAGGCTCAACACCTGCTCCACTTGCAAGGCAATCGCCACCACAGTGTCGCCCAGTTCGCCGCGAATAAAGTCTTTGGCTTTATTAAACGCTTCAGCGTCTCGGATTTCCCCGCATTGCTCCAGAAGCTTATCAACCCCAGCGGCGATACAATCATCAATCAGCAATTGCACTTTACCAAAGGGGTTAAAATACAAACCTAGTTTGGCTTTATTCGGTAAATTCTGCTGCAAATACTTAATTGGCGAAGGAATATTCAAAAGCACCATGCGTCGCAGACCCATCTGGTGCGCTGCAGATGCTTTGCTTGGTGAATCGAATAGCTCAATCGCCGTGCTGTCTTTTTTGTCGACCAAGGCAACAAAGGCTTTGACCTCGTATTGGCCCTGTTTTTTCACATAGGACTGGGGTAAAGAGTCAAATTGCCATTCTACTAAGCCGTCGCGCTCAATGCCCTTATCCGCGACCTGCGATAGAGTATTACTCACTTTATCCGCAAGTTGTGCTTTTAAGGCCTCTAAGTCATAACCACGGGCCACTAACTTACCCTTATCATCACGCACTTCAAACGCCATGCGCAGGTGCTCATCCAAGGCGCTAGTATCAAAGTCCTCAGCGTCCACTTTGGCTCCGGTCATGCGAAATAGGCGCAGCGCCAGCGCCTCACGCAACGACCCTTGCAGTGGCTCTACAGAGCTGAGCACCGCGTCCGCGTAATTCGGTGCCGGCACAAAGTTGCGACGTTGGGTTTTCGGTAATGATTTGATAAGAGCGCACACCAACTCATGGCGCAGCGCCGGAATATGCCAATCAAAACCTTCGCCGCTGACTTGGTTGAGCAGTGCCAAGGGAATTTGCACCGCCACCCCATCAACGTCTTGCCCGGGTTCAAAGTTATATTGCAACGGCAGCACTAGGTTACCTTGCATCCACACATCCGGGTAGTTATCCGCCGTGATCTCAGTGGCCCCGTGCTGCATCAGGTCTTCTTTGCACATGAACAAAAAGCGTTTGTTGTGACGCTTTTGTTCTTTGTACCACTTCAAGAAGCTAACACGATTACATATATCACTAGGGATGTGCTGGTCATAGAAATCAAACAGGGCTTGCTCATCCACTAGAATATCGCGTCGGCGTGCCTTGTTTTCTAAATCTTGAACTTCTTCGATAAGCTCACGGTTAACTTGCAAAAACGCTTCACTGGCGCCTAGCTCTTGCTCGACCAGGGCCGTGCGAATAAATATTTCTCGGCTAAGGGCCGGGTCAATTTTATCGTACTGACTGCGCTTACGCGCCACGATAGTGAGGCCATACAGAGTTTGTTGTTCAAAGGCGATCACCGCGCCGGCTTTTTTCTGCCAGTGCGGCTCGCTGTAACTGCGTTTCACCAAATGCTGTGCTAGGGGTGCCAGCCAACTCACATCAATTTTGGCATTGATGCGAGCATATAACTTGGAGGTTTCCACCAGCTCGGCAGACATCACCCATTTGGGGCGCTTTTTAAACAGGTTGGAGCCTGGGAAAATATGAAACTGACTGTTGCGTGCGCCTTGATAAAACGCATTTTTTTCGTCTTTTTGGCCTATATGGCTGAGTAACCCGCTCAACAGCGCCTGATGTATCGCCTCATGTTCAGGCTCATTGTTACTGTCCTTTAGGCCCATTTCATTACATATTGTCGTGACTTGATAAACAATATCTTGCCACTCTCGAATACGCATATAAGCCAAGAACTCTTTTTGGCATAACCTGCGGAACTGATTGTTGGTGAGCGCTTGCTGTTGCTGCTCGAGATAGTGCCACAAATTCAAAAACGCGATGAAATCAGAATGCTCATCATCGAAGCGCGCATGCAGCTCATCGGCCTTGGCTTTTTTCTCTTGCGGGCGCTCTCTGGGGTCTTGAATGGCTAACGCCGCCGCTATCACTATCACTTCACGCATCGCCCCCATGGAGACACTACTAAGCACCATCTTCGCTAACCGAGGGTCCAGTGGCAAGCGCGCTAAGTCGCGTCCCAACTTAGTGAGCTTGGTCCGCCCTTTATGTTTGCTCGCTTGCACTGCCTCAAGCTCTTCAAGCAGGCGCACACCATCGTTGATGTTGCGACTATCCGGCGGCTGTACAAAGGGGAACTGGCTAATATCACCTAGGCCCAGTCCCAGCATTTGCAGAATGACCGACGCCAAGTTAGTACGCAGAATTTCTGGGTCAGTAAATTCTGGACGACCAAGAAAGTCCTCTTCGCTGTATAAACGTATACACACCCCCGCCTCAACCCGGCCACATCGGCCCTTACGTTGATTGGCACTGGCTTGCGACACCGCCTCAATAGGTAGGCGCTGGACTTTAGTGCGGTAACTATAGCGGCTAATACGCGCAGTGCCTGGGTCTATGACATAGCGGATCCCAGGCACCGTCAGTGAGGTTTCAGCCACATTCGTGGCGAGCACAATACGGCGTTTATTACCGGGGTGGAATATGCGATTTTGTTCGGCATTGGATAATCGCGCATACAAAGGCAGCACTTCGGTATGCTTTAAGTTGCGCTTGCTCAAGGCATCGGCGGTATCCCGAATTTCGCGCTCACCATTCATGAAAATCAAAATATCCCCTGGGCCTTCGCTGTAGAGCTCATCTACAGCATCAAAAATACCCTGCAGTTGATCATTCTCATCTTGGTTGTCGTCACCGCCTTGTATCTCGGTTAAGGGGCGATAACGTACTTCAACGGGGTATGTACGCCCGGAGACTTCAATGATTGGGGCGTTATTAAAGTGACGAGAAAAACGCTCTGGATCGATGGTCGCTGAGGTGATAATGACTTTTAGATCCGGGCGCTTAGGCAGCAGGTTTTTTAAATAGCCAAGGATAAAGTCGATGTTTAAACTGCGCTCGTGCGCCTCATCGATAATAATAGTGTCGTATTGATTCAGGTAGCGGTCGTTTTGTATCTCTGCAAGTAAGATACCGTCAGTCATTAGCTTAATGTAGCTGCGCTCACTGACCTGGTCGCTAAAGCGTATTTTAAAACCGACGGTTTCGCCGATTTCGCTATGGAGCTCTTCGGCAATACGCGCCGCCACACTGCGAGCGGCTAACCGACGTGGCTGAGTGTGGCCAATCAAGCCCTCGACGCCACGGCCTAACTCTAAGCAAATCTTTGGCAGCTGAGTCGTCTTACCCGATCCGGTTTCACCGGCGACAATCACCACTTGGTGCTTCGCTATTGCCGCTTTTATGTCTTCACGTTTATCGCTAACCGGCAGGGCCGCTGGGAATTGCGGTTTTGGCAGTTGTTCAAGGCGTTGTGTGCGCTGGCTGATGCTGTGCTCTATCGCCTGCTCAATTTTGGCTAGTACGCTTTGTTGCTTCTCGGAGTCGGAAATCTTATCAGCGCCTTGCAGGCGCCTTTTTAATACAAACTGATCCTTTTTCAAACACTCGGAGAGTTTACCATACAACGGCTTGCTTGCTGACACTCAGGCCCCTAATTAACGACTTAAAAATGGTCGCTAAGCTTAGCAAACTATCCGCGCCAAGTGTACCGGGTATTAAGCTCTGAATGCCGATGGCTGGGCCTTTTTGGCTATTAGTCAGAGCCTACAGCAACACTAAACAAATCGATGTCCGGACGTATAATTACAATGCAGATGCTTATCTAATGCCAGTAGGATGTGCGCGCGGGTGATAATCCCGAGTAACTTGCCCTGCTCATCACAGACCGGGTACATTTTCGGCTTATCAACTTTCATATTTTCAGCGAGTGTCATCACACTCTCCTCTGGCGTCACACACAGTGGCTCTTTGGTCATGACATCACCAACAACTGTATGTGCTTCATTTTGGTAAGTGGATGTCAACATATGTTGTAAGCAATCCTGCTCCGACACGAAACCGATGATGGTTCCGAGGTCGTCGACAACAGGCCCCCCGGTTTGGCCGCTTTGTAATAGCCTCTCCACAGCCGTTTCAATCGGCATAGTGGCTTTGAATTTTACTGGTCTATGGTTGTAATAATCAGCGACTTTGATTGATTGCATAGGCACCCCCAAATAAGTAAACGCCAACATAGCTAACTATAGTTGGCGTTTACAAAATTGCTTATATCTTTGAAGGATTTATTCGTCTTTAAAAATCGCTACATAGGTGTCACTGGTTGATGACTTGCTAGCGCGATACATACCTTTGGTATTAAACGGCATGCTGATGTTCCCTTTGCCATCAACAATGATGACTCCCCCGGTGCCACCAGCGTCAAACATGGGTCCAAAAATAACTTCTTTACCCGCCTGCGCTATGCTTTTTTGCTGATATTGCACACGTGCGCAAATGTCGCTCGCTACTTGATAACGGATGAAAAACTCACCGTGGCCGGTTGCTGAAACCGCACAAGACTCATTGTCGGCGAATGTCCCCGCGCCAATGATCGGTGAATCACCAATACGACCAAAGCGCTTCGCCGTCATGCCTCCTGTTGATGTACCCGCTGCCATATTACCGTGTTTATCCAAAGCTACGGCACCAACCGTACCCATTTTATAGGATGTTGGTAACGCTTGATGACGAGCTTGGTAGTCTTGACTAGCAGGCTTGGCTTTATCTAATTTTTGTTTTGCCTTGAGCAAGGCTTCATAACGATGCTCTGTATCAAAGTAACTGTTATCAACCTTCTCCACCCCCTGCTGCTGAGCAAATGCTTCAGCCCCTGCACCGCTGAGCAGCACATGAACAGAGTCCGTCATTACCAACCGCGCCAAGCTAATAGGGTTTTTAATGTGCTTTACTCCAGCTACGGCACCAGCTTGGCGCGTACGTCCATCCATGATCGAGGCATCGAGCTCATGAGTGCCTTCATAGGTGTAAACGGCCCCTTTGCCAGCATTAAAATAAGGAGAATCTTCCAGTACGTTGATCGCCGCATTGACGGCATCTAGGCTTTCACCTCCTTGCGCTAATACTTGGTAGCCGGCTTCAACCGCCTGCTTGAGTTTATCGCGATAGGCTTTTTCTTGCTCCGCACTGAAACGGGCTTTTTCGATGGTGCCAGCACCACCATGGATAGCAATGGCAATGGGTTCATCGTCAGCCATAGCAGGTTGCGCTGCTAAAGCACTCAGTGCTGCAAATGTATAAAGTATAGACTTCATGAGGCTCTCCGTTTATGGCCTAGGGCTTTTGTTATTATTCGCCAAATACTATGGGCGCTTGGATAACGATTGGCAACCTGATGCGATTAACGGCAGTGATAAAAAAGAGCACCACAGTGGTGCTCCTCATTCAGGGGAATACTATTTAAAGTTGGCGATACTGTTTTTCGTTGCTTCCACGGTTTTCCAAGCATACGCTTGCCCAGTTATACCGTAAGGCAGACCGTTTACACTCCAGTTTGGATTGGCAAAGTAATCATATTGCGTGGCACTGCCAAATACATGTGGGTAGGCCATAATGCTGGCAAATTGATTATCAACGCCGTGACCCATGCCATCAACATACACACCGCCACTGGTATCGCCTTGTTTGCGTGAATGGGCCAAGCCTTGATTATGTCCTAGTTCATGAACAAAGGTGGTTGCTCCACAGTCCACTGCGGTAATGCTATACATGTTGTTTGAGGTAGACGCATATAAGTTACCAGAAGCACTGCTGCCTTGGCCTACCCAAGCAATACCGCAGGTAATATAACCATTCGAGCCCGCACCTTTACCTAGCACAGCCATCATATCGGCTCCCCAGCTATTACGCAGGTTTTGAACACTCGAAGCATTGGTCACTGAGTTCAACCAACTGCTTGAGGGGCTGATACTGTAATTACCTAGGTTTTGCTGGCCAGCAACACGAAGCTGTAGATCAATACCGTTTTGACTGTAAACCTGATTAGCAAAAGCAATTAACTGATTAATCTTTGTATTAATATTACCTGTAGCCGCAGCTGCTTCATCAGTATACAAAATACCAATATCAATCGTCGCTGCTTGCGCCATTGACGCACCCATAGCACTTGCAATAAGCGCTGATTTTACGAGTTTTTTCATTATTGTTCCCTTATTTTTAGTTAGTGGGGGTGGTTGTAAATTGAGGATTGAAATTTTCCGGGTTGGCGTCAGCTTGGTGACTACTTGCATGCACCTCTTGCTCTTGGTGCTGGCGATAAAGATCGCGTTTTGCCGCTATCCATCCATGCTCGTCTTTTGATTCAAAAACATAATTGCCACTGGGAGCTGTCAGCTGACCATAGACGGCGTCTTTTCCAACAGTTAATACCGTGGTATGAAAACGTCCCCCTGCCCCTGTTACCGCACCAAACACACTCCTATCGCCATTTTCAGCGACACTGACGTTGTTTACTTCAGCAACAAAGCTCTCTTGAGTTTGCGGTATCATCAGTTCAAAAGTGTCACCGGCCTCAAGAGCACGCAACGCGCTTAGGTCAAATTCCACATAGGCTTCATTGCGTAAGTCGGTTGGGATCACGCCCGCCTCTTGCAGCTTTGCTTGCGCGGTTTTCGACACCTTATTGACTGAGGCAACACCAAAGTCAGTAGGCTGATGCTTATCGTGCTTCGCTGGTGTCTTTAGCAAAGGTTGAGGACTGCTTTTCGGTTCAGTGACCGCTTGCTTGTGTATTGATATTTGTACAACAGGGGGTTGCTGCTCGGTTGTTTCGATTGTTGCGTTATGGTGAGTGCTTGGGCCTTGCTGCCCAAGATAAATCCAAAGAAGTGCACCTGCACTCACGCTGATAAGCGCTAAAAATATCCACCGCATGATACGTTCCGTTATTAGTTATTTTGGAACGCAGAATAATCATACAAATATAAATTTTCAATTAACAAATGTTCGATAATTGAGCTTTAAATATTGATGTTTACAAATAAACGCAAATTAAACAACGAGTTACGACATTTACATAAATTTACATTAAAATAACAAATATACCTATTTATGGTACTTATGCGTACTCATAAACTCTTTTTGCTAACACGCTAAAGGGGAAGTGAATAAAGGTTTATCAGTTAGGTTCAATTAACAGAATTCAATCAAGTCTGACAGGCGCATTTGTGCCAATGGCGCCCTAATAAGAGGCTTAAAAGTGTAGCGAGGCTAAACCGATCAAACTGTTAATTGGCTTGTATGCTGGGGTAATGAATGCTTCTGAAATGGACAATGCCAATCCAGAACTGAAATATGACATTGTCTCAACTGGCGATTCGCTTCGACGGGCGCTTGGATGATGTCTTAGATATCTAGACAAAATTAGCTGACACAGAACTCTGAACACCCTCGTTTAACTTGACAGTAGGAGTCATACCAGCGCCCTACTTAGGGGCGGAAATACATGGGCTAAAATTAGGAGCAAAGCGACGCAGCCCATGTGTTTGCGTCCCAGCGAGCCTGCGAGCGGCTACAGCAGGTTTTTACGTAACCTAGCGCCATAAGCCAAACTGAGCGACACCTATGAGGTTAACTTCTATAACCCAAAACTTGTGCTGGGAAATAAAAAGAGAAAAGCAATCTTCTTTTAAACTTAATAGGTTCGCCCTGATAAACTGCCAATCATGTATAGCAGATTTAGACCACGATTTGTCAGTAACAATAACTGATTCGATAGATTTGATTGGTAAATTTGAAACCCAACTTTTCAGCAATGAAGTGTTTCTAATATGAACCCACTCGCCATTACTTGTTTCTTGCTGCCATTCGACTTGATGAAGAGATAACTCAATAACTTTTCTCAGGTCCCTGTGTCCACTTCCCCGTTAATGACACAGTTCTAAATTAGAATTTTCCAGTTTTGCTCGGTAAGCTGCCGGTGGCAGGTTTCCGAGACTTTCATGGGTTCTTTCTTCGTTATAATCCAATCGCCAGAACCAAGCCATATCTCGCACTTGGCTGAGATTCTCAAACAAGTAGGCATCAAGAAACTCTCTGCGGAATGAACCGTTAAAGCGTTCAACAAAGCCATTTTGCTGCGGCTTCCC
>NZ_BCAI01000017.1:0-71197 GCF_001293805.1 Pseudoalteromonas sp. SW0106-04
TATACCAATGAATCTGCTGCCAATGGCTGATGCCGTTTCTGATGAAAAGTATAAAAAACAAGCAAAGAGTATTATTGCTGAGAGACAGTTGGTTGGGGCAGCCAACAATACCAAATGGAATGAGCTTATTTCTGAGGTTCGTGAATTTTCAGAAAGCCATGTTATCGAACAAAGGTGGTTAACGGTTACATTTCTGATTGGGATAGCGAATGGTACTATCACTTGCCATTTCCACTGCTGAGTGTTGAGTGGATTGATATTGATTTGTCTGAAAAGGTTCTAAACCTTATTCAACACATCGGCTTTGAATTTGAAGCGACAGATTCATTTGTAAGAGTTTGGGGTTACTTTCCAAAGTGTTACAAAGAATTTGGTGGAAAGTATACCTAACAATCACATGAATGAATGGACGTCTAAAGCTTGGCTGATGCTCGTTCCTCGCTAATTTTAGCCAAGCATTTTCCGCCTCTTAGGCGGGCGTTATGTGCCAAGGATGAATCTATGAAATACGCTGTTTTTTTACTGTCCTTTATATCAATTGGATTGATGGCCAACCATAGTCCCGCAGATGCTTTTAGCATGGAAACTACTACTTGTTTTGGCACATGCCCTGCTTATAGAGTTGACGTTTTCTCTGATGGAGTAATTGTCTATAGAGGGGATGCCCATACTAAACTATTGGGTACATATCGGCTTCCCAGCAACCCCGATCTATTCCAAAGAATTCTGCGCCTTCTTGATGAGAATAGCTTTCAAAAATTCCGCGATGATTATGGGTGGGTCGGAGAGGGAGAAGAAAGTCCTTGTAGCGAAGAATGGACAGATCACCCTAGCACAGTTTTATCTTTACAGTTTGCGAGCAATATAAAAACAGTGCATCACTACCATGGCTGTAAAGGTTTCGATCGGGAAGAAGAGCTAGAAGCTTTAGAGAAAACTCTTTTTGAACTCATAGACCTCCGTGACTATGTTGGCACATAACAAACAACTGTGCCGTTCTCTGGCGCTCACTGGGACAATAACACGCAGGCCCAGACGCTTCGCTCCCAGTTTAGCCTGGCGTGTTATTGCCCCTAAGTTGGGCGTTACATTGCAGTAAAATATAAAATATAAAATATGAAATTTAAATGCCCAAGTTGCGATAAGACTATTTTCAATCGAAGATTATCGCATTGTGAATTTTGTAGTTTTGAGTTACCACAAGAGCTATTGCTGAGTGATGCCGAAAAAATTAAGCTGGATAAAGAGTATAAGAAAGCTCAATTAAATACATCTAGGCGAAGGTTAAGTAAAGATGTTGGCTATTCGGGGGTGACTGAAGCGAACGAAGTTAGCTTTCTGCTCGGAGTGCCGAGTCTTCGCACTAGAGCACCCAGACAATGTATTAAATGTAGTTTACCTGTTTCAGAGGACTTTGAAGATTGCCCATATTGTTTTGGCAAGAACGAAAGTGAAGTAAACAAAGCAAGGGTAGCTTACCAACAAGAAATGAAATTGGTTCAGGGGCTCGGTAAATACTTTATTATGGCTTTTTTACTAGTCGCTTTGATTATGATTGGTGTATTTTCCGTATAACAAGTTAGTTAAACTGTGGGCGTAAAACAACAGGCGTGCGCTCCTTGGTCGCTTATTTTGCCTGCTATTTTTTGCTTTTTATCAAGCATTATGAAAATAAGGATGGAACCCATTGAAAAGAGTATACCTGACGATATTGACTCTCTCTGTAGTAATGGTCTTGGGAGCTTGGAATATAAGTAAATCAAGAACTTTTCAGGTTTTTGGAGAGGTAGTCGCAAAGGCCGAAACGAATGAAAAGGTTATCTCCTTAACATTTGATGATGGTCCTTGGGGGGCGAAATATACCACTCAAGTGTTGAATATCCTCGAAGAGCATGATGTGAAGGGTACGTTCTTCCTCAATGGGTCGGGAATTCAACAAAACAAGCAATCGGCTATAGATCTGGTTAACGCAGGTCATCAGATAGGCAATCATTCGTACAACCATAAAAATATGACGTTAATGGGGCTTGACGAGGTGAGGGAGGAAATCGACTCCACTACAGCCTTAATTCGCCAGATTGGATTCGAGGGTGAAATATATTTTAGGCCTCCGTATGGTAAAAAGCTTTTTGTTTTGCCCTATTATTTGAATTCGGAAGGAATAAAAACAATCACATGGAACGTTGAGCCTGAAACCTATCCTAAAGTTGCAGGAAGTTCTGCGTCTATCGCAGAGTATGTTGTTAACTCTTCTACTCCAGGTTCAATTATTCTTTTACACGTTTTGGGGTCTAAAAACAAAGAGTCGCGAGACGCTATAGGGCCAATAATTAAGGGGCTGAGAGCAAAGGGCTACAAATTTGTTACGGTCTCACAGTTGCTAGGGAAAAATGCATAGCAAACGCAAGCAGCCGACTCGCTGCGCTCCCGGCTGTTGCGGACCTTAGCCAAAGGACTTACCCAACTATTTAAGGAAGGATGAAATCAGAAGCGATATAAATAGTGAGGAGAAAAATCAAGGGAAGGCATCAAAATCTTTCCCATGATTTTCGCTCTACCAGCAATAAGTTTATGTTATTCCTCAACTAACGACCAATCATTGGGGAGCCTTTTGGGTGCAAATGGCTTTTCCCTTGGTAGGCGCATTAAGGTTTGGAATTGGTCTCTTTTCTCTTCGCTTCAAATCATGGTCTAGGCGATTAACAAAGTTCACTAACAGGCAATCATTCTCTTCTCATTGTTTAACCGTGAGTATGACTCTTATTATTTAACGTTAGGCTTAAAAACTTTAATCTCAAAAATTAAGTTATCATCCTCTTCGGGCAAATAAGATATTTTAACTCTATTACCCTCTTTTATTACTTTTGAATCATGCGCTCTGTTGGCGAAAAACATGCCGCTAGTGCCAAAATCATTATAACCAAAACTAACCTTTCCAACTTTAAAGCTCTCACTTCGACTGCTAGAGCTACTAATATCTAACTCTTTTATTATACCTTCAACATAAACCAACTTTCCAGATTCAATTCTTTTATAATAAGCATGAATGTTAGCAGTCAAATAAAACAAAGCTAACGAAAACAGTAATCTAAAATCCATTAAATTAGAAAGCTTTAGCTTATCCTCGTATAACCTTCTAAGAAAGAAAAAAGATAAGATTAAAGATAAGGTAATCGCGATCTTGATATAGAAGTCCCAGCCTATAGTTGGAATTTTAGATTGATAATAAATCTCAAACATTATTGCTCTCTATCTAATCTTGGGTACATGCATATGAACCATGCCTGCTCCGTTTCCCATACCTAAATCAAGCCAGAAAAACGTGAGCGCCTGCACACTAAGAACTATGCGGCTTGTTTTTACTCGATTACTAAATTTGGATAAGGACATTACAAAAAGCATTTTAGCTATGTGAGATAGGGATGACCTTTCCCATGATTTTCGCTCTACCAGCATTAAGCCTATGTTATTCCTCAATTAGCGACCAATCATCGGGGAGCCTTTTGGATGCAATTGGCTTTTCCCTAGTAGGCGCATTAAGGTTTGGAATTGGTTTCTTTGCACTTCGCTTCAAATCATGGTCTAGGCGATTAACAAAGTCCACTAACAGGCTGTCATTCTCTTATCATCGCTTAACCGTGAGTATGACTCTTATTATTTACCTTTAGGCTTAAAAACTTTAATCTCAAAAATTAAGTTATCATCCTCTTCGGGCAAATAAGATATTTTAACTCTATTCCCCTCTTTTATTACTTTTGAGTCATGTGCTCTGTTGGCGAAAAACAGGCCACTAGTGACAACATCATTATAATCAAAACTAACCTTTCCAACTTTAAAGCTCTCCTTTCGACTGTTAAAATTTTCAGTTTTCAGATCTGTTATTATACCTTCAACAGAAACCAACTCCCCAGACTCAATTCTTTCTATCGTTTCAAACAATTCATAATAGCTATAAATTTCAGTGAGAAAATACAAAAAAACCAACGAAAATAGCAATCTAAAATCCATTAAATTAGACAGTTTTAGCTTATCCTCATATAACCTCTTGAGAAAGAAAAAAGAGAAGACTAAAGATAAGGTAATCGCGATCGTGATATAGAAGTCCCAGCCTATAGTTGGAATTTTAGATTGATAATAAATCTCAAACATTATTGCTCTCTATCTAATCTTGGTTGTACATGCATATGAACCATGCCTGCTCCGTTTCCCATACCTAAATCAAGCCAGAAAAACGTGAGCGCCTGCACACTAAGAACTATGCGGCTTGTTTTTACTCGATTACTAAATTTGGATAAGGACATTACAAAAAGCATTTTAGCTATGTGAGATAGGGATGACGTACATATATGTTATTCATATAGCTGTTTACTCACCTAGCCTTTAAGGTTAGGTGGTAAAAAAGTCCACAAGCGGAGCACTTAACGAACTATCGCGTTTATATAACTCAGTGAAACCACAATCTAGGCAGCTAATGGTTACATATTTACCGGTTTCATAATCTAGAATACTTTCTAAGCGATCAGCCGCAGCATAGAGTTGACTAGCTTCATAACCTTTGCACTTACACTTGGGGCATTGGTAATCACCACCTTGTTTTTCAGCGATAATTTTTTTAATTAAATTAAACCTTTCCGGGAAGCTGTCCTTATCGATAGAAGAGTAGGCGTCAAATAGTTCATCTAAGGAATATGAACTGTAATTTGGTTCATTGTCAAACATCAATCTTTCTCCAACAATGGATAGAACACGTATTAGCGAGAATTGTCAGGGCACGCCACTTTGTTAAACACAAGCCTAAACAAATACAAACCTCTGAGTAAGGCGCAAAAGAACTATCACAATTTATTAGGTAAATTAAGAACTACCTCAGGCAGTGTGAGTGGAGTGGGCAACATTCTCACCGACATTGGAAAACTGGGTAACTTCGTGGCCATTTATAGTATTTGATTTCTCTAAAGTTGCAACGAGTGGCTTGGGCGTTTTTAGGCAAAGTGTGTTATGCGTCGCTTTCGCTGAGTGTTTCCACTGAGCGGCACTTCGGAAACGTTGAACACCCCCAAAACTGAGCGCCTTTATTGACGCCGCGTTTGGTTTTACGAATAACCATCGCGGAGCCGCAGCGCGAACACGTTTTTGCGTTGGCTTTGTTCGCTAGCAAGTCTTTTACATGACGACGATGGTTAAAATTAGTAACCACGCCTTTTTTAAGCTTTAACTCGTTAATGGATGCAATAATGTCATGGTACTCGGCCATTGAAAACACTGGCTGAGTAAATTGCTTAATATAAGCCACACATCCTCGTGCATAAGTAACGTTGTCTGGCATCGCGGTTTTAAACTTACTATCACCGACAAAAACAACTACAGAATGCAACGTATTTGGTGCAATCGCCAATAGCGACTCGAGAGTTTTAGTGTGTTTATAATTCTGATGAAGCGGGTTCTGAAAACGCGTTGAATGACGGTAAATTTTTTGCGTCCATTGCTTTTGTGTTTTAGAGCCAAATATCCAGCCTTTCATATTTTTGGTTTCCACAACGAATAACCCATATACTGAAATAACAAGGTGGTCTATTTGCGTCGTTCCGCTCTCAGTTGGCAGAGTTACGTCTTTCACTAATGTGTAATCCGATGAGGGTAACTGTGATAACAGTCTATTTATAACAAACTCGCCAGCGCGGCCTTTGAACCAAGGGCTTTTGAATACACAGAGAATAATAATTAGCGGTACGAAGTACCAAGCTTTCGCTAACCCCCCGGCTAGCAGTGCTAGTATGTCCACATAACATCCTTATTTAAATCTTACCGCAGTTCAATGCGGCAAATTGGTAAAGTACTCCTGAGTACAGCAGCCTCTGGCTCGACGGCACGCGTATGTAATTATAAATTAGCGAGCCTTGTTTCTGGCGACGTGGCCGCTCAAAATATAGAGGCTGTATATATAGGTTAAGGGCCAGATTAGCATTATGAGAATTGCCACGAATATACGTTTATTTTTAAAACAATGAACCAAAGAACAGGCCCAAAGATAAAATAAAGAAAGCAGTGATAAGGCAAGAAGTAGCACTTCCCATACGTACATCTCCTCACTATCTAGGCTTGAGTCAGCAACACGAGGATCACCTAAGTTACCCAGTAATATGTAATAACCCCACATTGAAAGGCTAAGAATTAACAGCAAACAGAGAGATCTAAACTTCAAATAATATTTCATCATTTTTATCCGCGAAGCTGCCAGCAGAGACATTGCTTAGCTTGTTGAGCTTTGCAACTTCCTGCCGGCAGCTACTTTATTCTCCTACAGGTCTTTCAATTTAACGTAGATTTCCATTTCTACGTAGCCATCAACTCTTGCATCATTCAGATAACGCTCCAACATTGGAAAGTTGTCGGGTTCAAATCCGCTATTAGGCAGCCAGTCAGAATAAATACCTAGCTGGGCCTGAATCGTCTCCTCTGGGCTGCCCTTAAAATAGACGACGGCATACTTACCTTTTGGAATTTCAGATGGCGAAAATGGCGGCTTTATGCTCACGTTTTCGCCAACCACTATCGAGGCGCTGTAGCGGCACTTATCCTCGGGAGTGACTGTTGGGTTATCAAACGCGAAGGCAAAGCGCTGTTGTTCGTCCGCTTTTATGCCATTATTCGTTGCCCATTCAATTATTTTATCCCATGCGTTATATATAGACTCAGGCTCATAGCCTCGTTGTGAGACTAAAGTACATACGCGCTGGGTATCAAGGTCTTTGATCTCAACATTCATATTTATATCCTTTGATTTAGTTTTAATCATCACTTCATTTGTGATGTGTGCAGGATATAAATCGCGAGGATGGAAATCTTTTCCATATTTGCTAAAGATTTTTCCAATCTTGCTATTTTTAACTTTCTCTGGGTTTCGTATTTGTGATGGCGTGAAGCCAAAGTGAAGCTTAACGGCTTTTGCGAAGTTGGCACTTGATGAAAAACCACAGGCTAAGGCTATTTGGGTGACTGTTAGCTGGTCTTTAAAGATTAATAAATTCGCAGCTCGCTCCAGTCTTCGCCGAGCGATGTAATCGTTGACGGTTTCACCGATAACCCCGGTAAAAATACGATGAAAGTGATAAGGCGAGAAATGGCTAACCTTTGCCACATCAGCAAGGGAAATTTTTTCCGTTAAATGAGTTTCAATGTATTGGATTACTCTCTCAATGCGCTTTTTATATTCTCTGTCCATAGAAACCTGATTTAAAATATGGCTACTGTGATATTTCCTGCCACAGTATTAAAGGCGAAGCTGGGCAGTGAGCTTACCACCTGCTAGTGGCTTAGCACAGCAGGCAACAAGGCGGGTATAAAGCGCGGTTAGGCTTTTTTCACAAACTTAGCGGTGACCATCATTTCACCTACGCCATCGACCTTACAGTCGAGCTCATGGTCTTTACTGTCTTGAATGCGGCGGATCACGGCTTTGGTGCCGATTTTCATGACCATTGAGCTGCCTTTTACTTTCAAGTCTTTGGCAAGGGTCACCTTGTCGCCTTCATTTAATTCCGTGCCGTTGGCGTCTTTGGCTGTGATCGCTTCTTCTTCTTCGATTTGATTGGGGTCCCATTCATAGGCGCATTCAGGGCAAATCAATTGGTTTTGGTCTTGATACACGTATTGTGAATCACATTTTGGGCAAGGAGGAAGAGACATACTATTTAACTACTGAGATTGACAATAGCGCCAATGATAAAGGCTGGGACGGGATTTTGCGAGTGCCTTCACACACAAAAAAGCCCCAAACAAGTTGGGGCTTAGTATATTACCTTAGCTTTAGTCTAAGTAAGTGACTTCACCTAGGTTCAAGCTTTCGATTTGCTCTTTGATTTTAGCAACATCGCCAACAATCACCCATGTAAGCTGCTTGGGCTTAATAAGTGACTGTGCCTGCTTAGCGATAGCCTGCGCATCTGGCTGTTGCACTAGCTGCGGGTATTTTTCTAAATAGCTTACGTCGCGGCCATTGTCGTAGGCATCAGCCAGGGCATTAAGCAGAGAACGTTTCTTCTCATAGCGACCTGGCAGTTTCGCGATTTTATTGGCAACCACTTTGTCCAGCTCTTCTTGAGTAGCTGGTTGCTCGCCAATATAGCCGTTAAGCTCTTTCAGAATTTCCTGCATTGACTCTTTGGTCTTATCGGTTTGCACTGGGGCAAACACAAAGAACGTACTTTGTGCGTCGGTATCCATTAAAATAGTCCGAGCACCGTAAGACCACCCCTTGTCTTCACGTAAATTCATATTCATACGTGAGGTGAAACTGCCGCCGATGATGGTGTTCATCATATCCAAGGTCACTTCTTGCTGGGCGTCAGTGTCGTTGGCATCTGGTCCCAGCAATCCAGAAATAATCAATGACTGCGGCGAGTCTGGCTTATCAAGTACAAAGACCCGCGCTTGCTCGGCGTTGTCCACCGTCGGAATATCTAAACTAGGCGCCGCTTGCTGTGGTGCCTGCCAGCTTGCTAAGGCTTGTTCAAGGCTCTGCTTCAATTGCGCTTGGTCAATATCGCCAACAACCACTAAGCGCGCAAGATCAGGGCGCATCCATTTCTCGGTGTAGGCGAGCAGATCATCACGGCTAATTGCCGCTACTGATTCTTCGTTACCAGTACCGGTGAGCGGTTTACCGTAAGGGTGGCTGGCACCGTAGAGCAGGGGCGGTAATACACGTAGGGCATTACTCATAGGCCGTGCCTTTTCTTGCTTGATTTGCTGCAAGATGAGTGTGCGCACGCGCTCAATGTCGCTGTCATTAAAGCTGGGGTTTTGCAGTACCTCAGAAAACAGCGCTAAGCTTTGTTGCCAGTTAATAGCCATGGCCGACATCGACAGCGAGGTCTTATCAAGGCTTGCACTGGTGTCGATAGATGCGCCAAGTTTTTCGAGCTCTTCAGCAAGGGCCAAGGCCGATAATTCGCCGGCGCCTTCATCAAGCATATTGGCGGTGAAATTGGCCACGCCTGGCTTGCTATTATCGTCACTGGCGGTACCGGCAGATATATCTAAGCGCATATTAATCACCGGTGTGTCGCTGCGCTGAGATAACACCACTTCAAGGCCATTACTTAGGGTAAAGGTATTCACCTCGGGCAAGTCAAGACTCGGGACGTCGCCTGCACCCGGTACTCCAGTGGAGCGATCAACGCCTTGTTCGTTGGCGCTAAGCTCGGCAAATGGGTGCACGGTCAACACAAAGTCGCCACTGCTTAGCCAGCGCTTGGCTGCGCCTTGTACATCGCTGGTTGTGGCGTTGCTGGTAATTTCAAACGCGCGTTTATAGTAGCCTGGGTCGTTGTGATACACGGCACCGGAGGCAAGTACATCAGATTTACCGCCAAAGCCGCCCACGCCTTCTACTTGTTTTACCCACTCAGCGGCGTTAGAGAACTTAATACGGTTAAGTTCATCAGTGGTGGGGCCCTTAGCAATGATGTTAGCAATTTCTTCATCGATGATGGCTTCGATTTTTTCAATATGTGACTTATCAAGGGCATCAACACCAATGATCAGCTGACCCGCTAAGGTGCGCAGGTAGTTAAAGCTAAATACGTTAGATGCTAATTGCTCATCGTACACCAAGCGTTGATACAAGCGCGAATTCTTACCACCGGCTAACACGTCACTTAGCAGGTTTAAATACTCGCCATCGGTGGTGCCTTTTTCTGCGGTGTTCCACACCTTCACTATACGCGAAGCAGGTACGCGGTCTTTGATCACCATGCGCGATTGCTCATCACGCTTGGCTATCCACTTTTCCAGTTTGGCTACCGGTTTACCCGGTTTAATATCGCCAAAGTATTTGTTGGCCTTTTCCTTCGCAGTCTCAACATCAATATCACCGGCTAGCACTAACACTGCGTTATTGGGGCCGTAATAGTCTTTAAACCACTGATGCACATCGTCTAACGATGCCGCATTTAAGTCTTCCATCGAGCCGATGACTGACCATGAATAAGGGTGGCCTTGTGGGAAAGTGTATTTCCACACGTTATTCCACATGGTGCCATAAGGCTGAGCTTCACCTTGGCGTTTTTCATTTTGTACTACGCCGCGTTGCTCATCGAGCTTGTCTTGAGTGATAGCGCCAAGCAAATGGCCCATACGGTCAGACTCCATCCACAATGCCATATCGAGGGCAGGGGTCGGGACGTTTTGGAAATAATTTGTTCTATCTGAGTTAGTGGTACCATTTTGCTCGGTGGCACCCGCGCGCTCGAATGGTCCGAAATACTCGTCGTCGTAGTTTTCGGTGCCATTAAACATTAAGTGCTCAAACAAGTGCGCAAAGCCGGTTTTACCCACCTGTTCGTTTTTAGCGCCCACGTCATACCACACGTTCACCGCCACAATTGGCGCTTTACGGTCGGTGTGCACCACCACGGTTAGGCCATTGTCCAAGGTGAACGTTTGATAATCGATATTAACGAATGGCAGCGCTGGCGCTGCAGTTTGTTCCGCCTGTTGGTTTGCGGAGGTATTTGTTTGCGACGCAGTGCTTGCGCAGCCGCTGAGGGATAACATCACGGCAACACTAATCGCGCTTAAAGACATCTTATTCATGGTAGTCCTTGTTATTCTATTTATGAGTCCAGTAGTAACTTAGCATGATTTTGTAACCAGCGGCATCATCGATGCGAGCACTGGAGAGTTACAAATGTAAGAAAATATGTTTAGTTATTTAAAGCATAAAAAAAACCCCTCAAATGAGGGGTTTTGGGTAACACAGTGCCAACTAGCACTGGGAATGAGGATGGTACATTAACGGGGTATCCCGTTAGTCAAAGCGCATCTCGGGAACATCGCCTTCAACGATGAGTTTCCCTGCGGTTTTGCTGATTATTTCATCAACACTAACACCGGGTGCGCGCTCTAGCAAATGGAACGCGCCGTCTTTGACTTCTAGCACTGCGAGGTCAGTCACTATCTTTTTAACGCAATTTACGCCGGTTAGCGGCAGTGTACATTGCTCTAGCAACTTCGAATCACCGTGCTTACTTGCATGGGTCATGGTGACGATAATGTTTTTCGCCCCCGCCACGAGATCCATGGCGCCGCCCATGCCTTTGATTAGTTTCTTGGGGATCATCCACGAGGCGATGTTGCCTTGCTGATCCACTTCAAATGCACCGAGTACCGTCAAGTCTACATGACCACCACGGATCATGGCAAAGCTATCGGCGCTATTAAATATGGCTGCACCTGTGGCTGCTGTAACGGTTTCTTTACCCGCATTGATCATATCAGCATCGAGCTCATCTTCGCTGGGGTAGGGACCCATACCCAATAACCCGTTTTCTGATTGCAACATTACCTCAATGCCGTGCGGTACATAGTTGGCCACCAGCGTGGGAATACCAATACCTAGGTTAACGTAATATCCGTCTTCGAGCTCTTGCGCCACACGTTGGGCGATTTGTTCGCGGTTTAATGACATGCTCAGTACTCCTTAGGCAGTGCGTGTGGTAACACGTTCAATACGTTTTTCAAAATCGCCTTTGATAACGCGATTAACGTAAATCCCTGGGGTATGGATTTGGCTGGGCTCCAACTCGCCCGGCTCGACAATCTCTTCCACCTCAGCAACGGTAATTTTACCCGCCGTTGCGGCCATGGGGTTGAAGTTCATGGCCGTATGGCGAAAAACCAAGTTGCCATAGCGGTCGGCTTTCCACGCCTTAACAATGGCAAACTCACCGGTGACTGATTCTTCGAGAATATAGGGGCGACCATTAAACTCTTTCACTTCTTTGCCTTCGGCGACTGGTGTGCCGTAGCCAGTGGCGGTGTAAAAGGCTGGAATACCGGCACCGCCGGCGCGCATCTTCTCAGCTAAGGTGCCTTGTGGGGTGAGCTCGACTTCTAATTCGCCGTCCAGCATTTGCTTTTCAAACAAGGCGTTTTCACCGACGTAAGACGCCATGATTTTTTTAATTTGTTTATCTTCGAGCAGCACACCAAGGCCGAAGTCATCCACGCCACAGTTATTAGAAACCACGGTGAGGTCTTTCACCCCTAGGCGTTTAATTTCACTAATGAGGCCTTCTGGGATCCCGCACAGGCCAAAGCCGCCTGCGATCACGGTGTCACCGTCTTTAATTCCCGCCATTGCATCGGCGTAACTGGTGACTACTTTGTCAAAACCGGACATGTCTACGCACTCCTTCGTTGTTGTTATTGGTCACAGTGGGCAAGAACGGCGTTTGCGACCTTGCTTTGTGGTTGTTTATCAAGGGCGCGGCATATTGCTGCGCCTGTCTGTGCCAATCTTTGTAAATCAATACCTGGGTTGATGCCAAGCTTTTGTAATAGATAAACCACATCTTCGGTGGCAACATTTCCTGACGCGCCTTTGGCGTAGGGGCAACCACCGAGTCCCGCCACGGCACTGTCAATGGTGGCAATCCCCATTTTGAGCGCCGTGTAGATGTTACTGATGGCTTGGCCGTAGGTATCATGAAAGTGTACCGCCAGCTTGTCAGCGCTAATATCTTGCAATAGCACGCTCAGCAGGCTTTCTACTTGATTGGCAGTGCCCACACCAATGGTGTCGCCAAGGCTGACTTCGTAACAGCCTAAATCGAGCAGCTGCTGGCTGACCTCGAGCACCTTTAGAGCGCTAACCTCACCTTGATACGGGCACCCCAGCACACAGCTTACATAGCCGCGCACCTTGATGCCGTTAGCCTGAGCTAAAGCCACCACTGGGCGAAAGCGCTCAATGCTCTCATCAATGCTGCAATTAATGTTTTTGTTGGTGAAGGCTTCACTGGCCGCAGTAAAAATAGCAAATTCGCCCACCCCGGCTTGCAGTGCAAGCTCAGCTCCTTTTAGGTTGGGGGTCAGGGCGCTGAATAATACTTCATTGGGGCGCTCAATAGCGGCAAATACCGCGCTGGAGTCGGCCATTTGTGGCACCCACTTCGGTGAAACAAAGGCGCCACCCTCAATATGTTTAAGCCCAGCGTCACATAAACCATTTATCAGCGCGACCTTGGCAGCCAAGGGCACACTGGTTTCGTTTTGCAGGCCATCGCGGGCCCCAACTTCGACGATGCGCACTTGATTAGGCATGGCCATTAGCTTTGCTCCTCGACCACAGCAAGTAACGCGCCATGACTAACGAGCTCACCCTCGCCATAGCAATAACTGCTTAACACGCCATCATGAGGGGCATTAAGCGTATATTCCATTTTCATGGCTTCCATGACCACGATGGCATCGCCTTGAGAGACCTCAGCGCCAAGCGCTTGCAGGTGTTTGACCACTGTGCCATTCATTGGCGCGGCAAGGGCGTCGTTGGCACTTTGCTCAGCGCCGATGTAGTGCTTCGATGCCAGCTCAAACTGGAATTGTTGGGCGTCACGCATTACACACAAATGCTCGCTATCAACGGTGGCATCGGCGCTAAAGCGCTGGCCATCGACCACCACCACATAGTGGTTGCCATGGCGTTCGCCATTAATGTTATAGCGCTGACCATCAATATCCACCGACATCCCGGTGGTGGCCACATGCATAACCACATCGTGACCAATAAGCGGCACGGCAACTTCATTGACTGAGTTGAGCTTAAAGCCCGCTAAACGTTGCCACGGTGAGGCGCTCGATTGCTGGGTATTTAATTGGCAGAAATACACCCAAGCGGCCATCGCCAATGTATGGGCATCGGCTTGGGGCTCAACGGTCAATGCGTCGCTGTGACTGTCGATAAAGTGGGTATCCATGGTGCCTTGTTGCAACGGCTCGGCTTGAGTCAGCGCCAATAAAAAGCCAATATTCGCTTTTACCCCGGCAATATGAGTTTGTTTTAGGGCATCAGCCAAAAGCGCTAAGGCCTGCTCACGGTCATCGCCGGTAACAATAAGTTTGGCTACCATGGGGTCGTAAAACGGACTTATTTCATCGCCACTGGTCACCCCGGTATCAATACGTATCTGTGCGCTGGCCGGTGGAAATTGCACATGGGTGAGGGTGCCGCTACTGGGCATAAATTGCTGCGCCGGGTCTTCGGCGTAAATGCGTGCTTCAAAGCTGTGCCCGCTAATGCGTACCTGCTCTTGCGTTAATGGCAAAGGCTGCCCTGAAGCAATGGCAATTTGCCATTTCACTAAATCAACCCCGGTGACCATCTCCGTGACCGGGTGCTCAACCTGTAGTCGGGTGTTCATCTCCATAAAGAAGAACTCTTCACCACAGAGTAAAAACTCCACCGTACCGGCGCCGACATAATCAATGGCCTGCGCACAGCGCACAGCGGCTTCGCCCATAGCGGTGCGTAAGGCATCACTGAGTCCGGGGGCGGGGGCCTCTTCAATCACTTTTTGGTGACGGCGCTGCAAAGAGCAGTCGCGATCGCCAAGGTAGATGCAATTTCCCGACTTATCGGCAAACACTTGCACTTCAACGTGACGCGGGGTGTCCACATAGCGTTCAATGAGCACCAGATCATTGCCAAAACTGCTGGCTGCCTCGCGTTTTGCGCCCTCAAGGTGCTCGACGAAGTCGGCTTTGTCGCGCACTACGCGCATGCCTTTACCGCCGCCGCCATAGGCTGCCTTAATAAGTACGGGGTAACCGATTTTATCCGCCTCTTGGCGTAAAAACTCGGTGTCTTGTTGGTCGCCATAATAACCGGGAACCAGTGGCACATTAGCCGCTGCCATAATTTCTTTGGCGCGGGTTTTAGAGCCCATGGCTTCGATGCTTTTGGCACTGGGGCCAATAAACGTCAGGCCTTCGCGCTCGCAGCGCTCGGCAAAGGCTTCGTTTTCAGATAGGAAGCCGTAACCGGGATGAATGCAGTCGGCCGCCGCCTGCTTGGCAACGCGAAACAAGGTCTCAATATCTAAATAGGATGATTTGCTTGGCGCCGGACCAATATGAAAGGCACTATCGGCTAATTTAACGTGTTGTGCATTGGCATCGGCGTCGGAATAAACGGCGATGGTGTGCAGCCCCATGGCCTTAGCACTGCGGATAATGCGGCAGGCGATTTCACCGCGATTGGCGATTAAAATTCGTTTTAACATAGCTTATCCTTGTTGTTGCCAGGCTGGAGCTTGCTTTTCAAAAAACGCCGTAAGCCCAGTTTGGCCCTCGTCGCTGACGCGGATCGCGGCGATACGCTCGGCGGTCAGTTGGCGTAAAGAATCATCGATGGGCTGATGAGCCACCTCGGCAATTAGGCGCTTCGCTGCTTTGACTGCTTGCGGGCCATTATCGGCTAATTTACTGAGCAGTTGCTCGGCGCTGGCGTCCAGATCGTCACTGAGCTCGTGGATCAGCCCGAGCGTTTGTGCTTGCTCGGCGTTAAATACCTCTGCGGTGAGGAAATAACGTCGCGCATTGCGCTCGCCCATGGCGTTGATCACGTAAGGACTGATCACGGCAGGAATAAGCCCCAGTTTGACTTCTGACAGGCAGAACTTGGCGCTGCTATCGGCGAGGGCAATGTCGCAACAGGCAATGAGCCCCAGCGCGCCGCCAAAAGCGGCCCCTTGCACTAAACACACCGTGGGCAGGGGACACTCATACAGCACCTGCATCAAGCGTGCGAGCTCCATGGAGTCAGCTACGTTATCCTCGAAGCTATTATCCTTCATGGATTTCATCCAGTTTAAATCGGCCCCAGCGGAGAAGTGCTTGCCTTCACTTTTAAGTACCAAAGCGCGTACATCTAAGGTGCTGGCATGCTCGATACAGCGGATCATTTCGTTGATAAGCACATCGTCAAAGGCGTTGTGTTTTTCAACACGGGCCAAGGTTAAGATGGCGATGCGACTTTTAGTTATTGTTAATGTGACAGACATAGCGCCTCCTTACATCCTAAATATGCCAAACTCGGATTCTTTCGCTGGCGCGTTGGTGGTGGCCTCAAGTGCCAAACCGAGTACCGAGCGGGTGTCGGCGGGGTCTATGATGCCGTCGTCCCAAAGCCTTGCACTGGCGTAGTAGGGGTGCCCTTGGCGCTCATACTGCTCAATGATGGGCTTTTTAAATTCATTTAGCTGTTCATCGCTCATGGACTCGCCTTTGCGCGCTAGGCCATCTTGCTTCACTTGTGCTAATACCCCTGCGGCCTGTTCACCGCCCATCACCGAAATACGGGCGTTGGGCCACATCCACATCATGGTCGGCTCATAGGCGCGGCCACACATGCCGTAGTTACCAGCGCCATACGAGCCACCAATAAGAATGGTAAACTTAGGCACCTCGGCACAACTGACGGCGGTTACCATTTTCGCGCCGTGCTTGGCGATGCCTTCGGCCTCGTATTTCTGCCCGACCATAAAGCCGGTAATATTCTGTAAAAACACCAATGGGATATTACGTTTGGCACACAGTTGAATAAAATGCGCGCCTTTTTGCGCCGACTCGCTAAACAACACGCCGTTGTTAGCAACAATGCCCACTGGGTGGCCGTAAATCTCAGCAAAGCCGGTCACTAGGGTCTCGCCAAAGTAGCGCTTAAATTCATCAAAAGAAGAGTCGTCGACGACGCGCGCAATCACCTCGCGCACATCAAAGCTCTTTTTCAAGTCGGTGCCGACAATGCCGTAGAGCTCATGGATATCGTAGCGTGGTGCTTTAATCTCTTTTAATACCGGCGCGACTGGGCGTACATGATTGGTGCGGGCAATACATTGGCGCGCAATCGACAGGGCGTGCTCGTCATTGTCAGCATAATGGTCAGCCACACCGGAGGTTTTACAATGCACATCGGCACCGCCTAAGTCTTCGGCGCTCACTTCTTCCCCGGTAGCCGCTTTAACCAAGGGAGGGCCGGCAAGGAAAATAGTGCCTTGCTCTTTGACTATAATACTTTCATCAGCCATGGCGGGAACATAGGCACCACCAGCGGTACACAGCCCCATGACCACGGCGATTTGCGGGATCCCTTTTGCCGACATGCGCGCCTGATTGTAGAAGATACGGCCAAAGTGTAGTTTATCGGGAAACACTTCGTCTTGCTCTGGCAGGTTAGCGCCGCCGGAGTCGACCAGATAAATACAAGGTAGGTGGCAACGCTCGGCAATTTCTTGAGCGCGCAGGTGCTTTTTCACCGTCAGCGGGAAGTAAGTGCCGCCTTTAACGGTGGCATCGTTACCGACAATCATGCACTCCACGCCTTGCACTCGACCAATCCCAGCAACCACACCGGCGCAGGGAATGTCTTGCTCATACACGCCGTGGGCGGCGAACTGGCCGATTTCCAAAAACGGCGAGCCCTCATCGAGCAAATGTTCAATACGGTCACGAACAAATAACTTGCCTCGACTTTGGTGGCGCTCCACGTATTTTGGACCGCCGCCGCCACGAATAGTAGCAGCGCGCTCATGAAGGTCTTGAACCAATGAGCGCATCGACTCGTCGTTAGTGAGAAACTGCGGGTCTTTAGGATTAATAGCAGAAGATAAAATCGTCATAACGCACCTTAGCGGCTTTCAGTGAATAGCTCGCGGCCAATCAGCATACGGCGAATTTCTGAGGTGCCAGCACCAATTTCATACAGCTTGGCATCACGCAGCAGACGCCCAGTGGGGTATTCGTTTATGTAGCCATTGCCGCCCAGAATCTGAATTGCATCTAAGGCCATTTTTGTTGCTAGCTCAGCCGCGTATAAGATAACGCCGGCCGCATCTTTACGGGTGGTTTCGCCTCTGTCGCACGCTTGGGCAACGGTGTAAACATAGGAGCGTGCGGCATTCATTTGCGTATACATATCGGCAATTTTGCCCTGGATAAGTTGGAAGTTACCAATCGGGCTGTCGAACTGTTTACGCTCATGAATATAAGGAACGACCACATCCATACACGCTTGCATAATACCCAGTGGTCCGCCAGCGAGTACTACGCGCTCATAATCGAGGCCACTCATAAGTACTTTGACGCCCTCATTAAGGTTGCCGAGAATGTTCACTTCGGGCACGGCGCAATCTTCAAACACTAGTTCACAAGTGTTTGAGCCACGCATCCCCAATTTATCAAGCTTTTGCGCTTGGCTGAACCCAGGAGTGTCACGCTCGACGATAAACGCGGTGATCCCTTTCGGGCCGGCGTTGGCATCGGTTTTGGCATAAATTACAAAGGTGTGAGCGTCAGGACCATTGGTGATCCACATCTTGTTGCCGTTTAGGATGTAGTGGTCGCCTTTTTTCTCCGCTTTTAAGCGCATAGACACCACATCTGAACCGGCACCAGGTTCACTCATCGCCAATGCACCAATGTGCTCGCCACTGACCAGTTTAGGCAGATATTTTTCTTTTTGTTGCTCGTTACCGTTACGGAAGATTTGGTTAACGCAAAGGTTAGAGTGTGCGCCATAGCTTAAGCCAATTGAGGCGCTGGCACGGCTTACTTCTTCCATCGCAATAACATGTTCGAGATAACCTAAGCCGGCACCACCATATTGCTCATCTACCGTCATGCCTAGTAGCCCCATCTCACCAAATTTGGGCCACAGCTCATTGGGGAACATGTTTTTCTCGTCGGTTTGTTCAGCGAGCGGCGCAATCTCGGCGCTGGCGAATGAGTTTACGTGGGAGCGGATCATATCGGCTGTTTCCCCGAGGCCGAAGTTGAGTTCTTTATAAAGCGAAATTGTACTCATGGTGATTAATCCTGTTGTAAATGTGAGAGGGTTTCACGGCAGCGTTTCTCAGCCGTAACGAGTTCCATTAGCACGACTTTAATGTCGTCCATTTGCTGATTGAGGTGTGCTTTTTTATCTTCGATAAGATCGAGCATAGTGACAAGCTGCTTGGCACTGGATTTGTCCGCGTCATAAAGTTCGAACAATCGACCCGTTTCTGCTAAGGTGAAACCTAAGCGTTTACCGCGAAGGATCAGCTTCAAGCGCACTTTATCGCGTTTAGAATAGATTCTGGTTTGGCCATTTCGTCTCGGAGTAATAAGCCCTTGGTCTTCGTAAAAACGAATACTGCGGGTGGTTATATCAAACTCCTTGGCAAGCTCACTGATAGAGAACGTTTGCTCGCTGGCCGTTGGGCTTTGCTCTGTCATTGTCTTTTAGTCTTATCTACTACAAATTTTTAACACCAATATAAGTGAAGTTTACGTAAAGGTAAAGCTGCATTTGGTGCTCACTTTTATTCTTCTATTTTCTTTTCCATAAGCCCTGAAGCTAACTGTTTATAAGGCTTAGCTTAAACTCGCATTGTTTTTATAGGCGTAACTAGGCGGTGGCTGCTAAAGTTTACAGCGATTGAAATTTCATCATTTCACTTATCTAATTGACGTTGGCGTAAACGTAAATTTTATGTATGCTCAAGTGAAATTGATATGGAGAACACAGTATGAGTACACCATTGCAGGATAACGATATTGTTATTGTTAGTGCCCAGCGTACCGCCATGGGTGGTTTTATGGGTGCACTAAGTGGTGCCAGCGCCACTGAGTTGGGTGCTAGCGCAATCAAAGGCGCCTTAGCGAGCGTTAATCTAGATGCCGGCGAAATCGACGAAGTCATTATGGGTTGTGTTTTGCCCGCTGCTTTGGGACAAGCGCCTGCGCGTCAAGCGATGTTGAAAGCAGGTATGGAAAAGCACACTGGTGCAACAACCATTAATAAGGTGTGTGGCTCAGGTCTAAAAGCGGTAATGCTGGCTCATGACCTAATCAAGGCAGGCAGTGTTAATAGTGTTATCGCTGGTGGCATGGAAAGCATGTCAAATGCTCCTTATATGTTACCGAAGGCGCGCTCAGGCATGCGCATGGGCCACGGCGAAGTAAAAGACCATATGATGATGGATGGCTTAGAGGACGCTTACGATAATCTCGCGATGGGGTGTTTTGCACAAAGCACTGCCGATCAATACGACATGACTCGTGAGCAAATGGACGAATTTGCGCTTAACTCACTGGCTAAAGCCAATAAAGCGATTGAAAGCGGGGCCTTTAAAACGGAAATCACCGCGCACACTATCAGCAGTCGTAAAGGAGACGTGACAGTGGAGGTGGATGAGCAACCGGGGAACGCCCGTCCAGATAAAATTCCGTCACTGCGCCCAGCGTTTAAAAAAGACGGCACCATCACCGCAGCAAACTCTTCGTCAATCTCCGATGGCGCTGCGGCACTTGTGGTAATGAGCTATGGCGAAGCGCAAAAGCAAGGCATGACGCCCATTGCCCGGATCAGCGGGCACAGCACCCACTCTCGTTTACCGGCTGAATTTACCATCGCCCCTGTTGGCGCTATGGAGAAGCTATTGAAAAAGCTTGATTGGCAAGTAGACGACGTTGATTTATGGGAAATCAATGAAGCCTTTGCCATGGTCACGATGCTGGCTATTAATGAAATGAAACTTGATGCTGACAAAGTCAATGTTCACGGCGGCGCGTGTGCACTTGGCCATCCAATTGGAGCCAGTGGTGCACGAATTTTGACCACGCTAATTCATGCGTTGCGTAATCAAGGCAAACAGCGCGGTGTCGCGTCACTGTGTATCGGCGGCGGTGAAGCCGTTGCTTTAGCTATCGAAACACTTTAATTTTTTCGCGCCCATAATTACTACAACACTGGGCGCTGCTATTTTGGGGAGTATGCATCATGCATCAGGTACCACTTTATATCTGCGGCGAAATGCGCCAATCCACATCATCACAATGGCTGGATGTTCTTAACCCAGCAAACCAAGAAGTCTTGGCGCAAGTGCCACTGGCTACCGAAGACGAAGTCAATGAGGCGATTGCCTCAGCTAAAGAAGCGTTTAAAACGTGGAAAGATGTGCCGGTCACTGAGCGAGCACGCATTATGATGCGTTATGCGCAGTTACTAAAAGAGCATCATGATGAAATAGCTACAATTATCTGCCATGAGTTAGGTAAAACTTTTGAAGATGCCAAAGGCGACGTTTGGCGTGGTATTGAGGTTGTTGAGCAAGCGGCGAACGCCCCATCAAATATGATGGGGGAGACGGTTTCTAACGTTGCCCGCAATATTGATACCTATTCATTAATCCAACCTTTAGGGGTGTGTGCGGGGATCACCCCGTTTAACTTCCCGGCGATGATCCCACTGTGGATGTTCCCACTGGCTATCGTTTGTGGCAATACCTTTGTCCTTAAGCCCTCTGAGCAAGATCCGCTCACGCCGATGCGTCTAGTGGAGTTATTTGAAGAGGCCGGTGCACCTAAAGGGGTATTGCAGGTGGTGCATGGCGCAAAAGATCAGGTTAATCAGATCCTAGAGCATGATGATGTACGCGCTATCTCTTTTGTCGGCTCCTGTGCAGTAGGTCAATACATTTACGATAAAGGCACCGCTAACCTCAAACGGGTGCAGTGCTGTGTGGGTGCGAAGAACCACCTCGTGGTGATGCCAGATGCGCATAAAGAGAATGTTATTAATAACCTAGTGGGCTCTTCTGTTGGCGCCGCAGGACAACGCTGTATGGGTATTTCCGTGGCGGTGTTTGTGGGTCAGTCAAAGCAATGGGTTGATGATTTGAAGAGCGCATTGAGCAAAGTACACCCAGGCACTTGGGATAACCAAGATGCTGCGTATGGCCCGCAAACCACCGCTGCGGCCAAAGAGCGTATTCTGTCTTTGATTGCCAAAGGTAAAGAAGAAGGTGCCGAGTGTTTGCTTGATGGTTCAGATTGCACTGTAGAAGGCTATGAGAAGGGCAACTGGGTGGGGCCAACTTTATTTGCCAATGTGACTCCAGACATGGCTATCTACCGCGAGGAAATTTTTGGCCCGGTACTGTGCTGTGTGTTTGTGGATACCTTGGAAGAGGCCATCGCCTTAATCAACGACAACCCTTATGGCAATGGTACGTCGCTATTTACCGCCAGCGGCGCAGCGGCACGTAAATTCCAGCACCATATTGAAGTGGGTCAGGTGGGTATCAATGTGCCAATTCCAGTGCCGTTACCGTTTTTCTCCTTTACTGGCTGGAAGGGCTCGTTTTATGGCGACCAGCATACCTATGGCAAACAAGGTGTGCGTTTTTACACTGAGACCAAAACCATCACCGCACGTTGGTTTGAAGACGACGCAGTCAGCGGTCCCAATATGAGCATCAACCTAAAATAACTGGTTCGGCCGGTTAAATCCGGCCGCTATGTAAGTAGTAAAGAGAGTGCATTATGGATTTTAACCTTACAGAAGACCAACAAGCCTTTGCCGATATGGCTGAGCGCTTTGCTGCCCAAGAGTTGGCCCCGTTTGCAGCTAAATGGGACCAAGAACATATTTTTCCAATAGAGACCCTACAAAAAGCCGGTGAGCTGGGCTTTTGTGGCCTCTATACTCCGGAAGAAGTCGGTGGTCTAGGGCTGTCACGTCTTGACTCAAGCATCATTTTCGAGCAGCTAGCTAAGGGCTGTACCGCCACAACCGCCATGCTTACTATCCACAATATGGCGACGTGGATGGTCGCAAGCTTTGGTACTGATAGCGCCAAGGAGCGTTATTGCCCTGAGCTTGTCACCGGTGAAAAACTGGCTTCGTATTGTCTAACCGAGCCAGGCAGTGGCTCCGATGCGGCGTCGCTGAAGACCAAAGCGATTCGTGACGGGGATGATTATCTGATCAGCGGCTCAAAAATGTTTATTTCCGGCGCTGGCAGTACTCAGGTGTTAGTAGTGATGGCTCGCACTGGCGAAGCAGGGCCCAAGGGTATTAGCGCTTTTGTTGTGCCTGCCGATGCCGAAGGGATCAGCTATGGTAAAGCCGAAGAAAAAATGGGCTGGAACGCGCAACCAACCCGTTTGGTCACGTTCGAAAATGTACGCATTCCTCAAGACCATTTGTTAGGTCAAGAGGGCGAGGGCTTTAAGTTTGCTATGCAAGGGCTTGATGGTGGCCGCATTAATATTGCGACCTGCTCATTAGGTACGGCGCAGCAGGCATTGAACACCGCCAAAGAGTACCTAAAAGAGCGTGAACAATTTGGTAAGCCATTAGCGGCGTTTCAGGCACTGCAATTTAAACTCGCAGATATGAACACCGAACTGGTGGCGGCCCGACAAATGATCCGCTTAGCGGCGTTTAAGCTCGACAGCAATGACAGTGAAAAAACCACTTACTGCGCCATGGCTAAACGCTTTGCCACCGATGTGGGCGTAAAGGTCTGCGATGACGCACTGCAAATTCATGGCGGTTATGGCTATATCAAAGAATACCCATTGGAGCGCCACCTTCGTGATGTGCGCGTACATCAAATTTTAGAAGGCACTAACGAAATCATGCGAGTGATCATTGCGCGCCGTATTTTGGCTGATCACGTCAGCGAAATTCTATAAGGAGTCATTATGTCGTCAGCACAAATAAAGTTGGAAAAACGTGGCCACACCGCCATTTTAACAATGAGCAACCCACCGGCTAATACGTGGACGAAAGAGACACTGACAGCACTTAAAGAGCAGGTTGAAGCCCTAAACGCCGACAAGGACATTTTTGCCTTGGTGCTTACCGGGGAAGGAGAGAAGTTTTTCTCTGCTGGGGCCGATTTAAATGTGTTTGCCAGTGGCGATAAAGGCGTTGCTGCACAAATGTCACAAGTATTTGGCGCCGCCTTTGAAACTTTAAGCGATTTTCGTGGTGTGTCTATTGCTGCCATCAATGGTTTTGCTATGGGCGGAGGCTTGGAAGTGGCCTTAGCCTGTGATATTCGCATCGCCGAAGAGCAAGCGCAGATGGCCTTACCTGAGGCAAAAGTGGGTCTACTTCCGTGTGCTGGTGGCACTCAAAATTTGGCGCTCTTAGTTGGTGAAGGTTGGGCTAAGCGCATGATTTTGTGTGGTGAGCGTATTAAAGCGGACAAAGCGCATAGCATAGGCTTAATTGAAGAGGTCGTTGGCAGCGGTGAAAGCTTAGATAAAGCTCTTGCCCTCGCTGAGCAGGTAGGTGAGCAAAGCCCAGTCGCGGTCAGCTATTGTAAAACTCTTATTCAACAGGGTCGTCATGGCGATATTCGCAGCGCTTTGCCACTTGAACGCGAGCTATTCGTGAAGCTATTCGACACCCAGGACCAAACCGAGGGCGTTAACGCGTTCCTTGAAAAGCGTAAAGCGAAGTGGGTGAATGGCTAATGGACGAACTTATCCCGTTAAATAATCAAGACGCCGAAGTTGTTTTTGAACTGGCTCAGTGCAGCAACGGCTCTAAAATTGGATTGGCAACGCTCAATGTCCCTAAGGCTCTCAACGCGCTGAACTTAAATATGATTCGCTTGCTTGATAAGCAATTGAAGCATTGGGCCGATGACGATGAATTAGCCTTTGTAGTTCTTAAAGGGATGGGTGATAAAGCGTTTTGTGCTGGTGGTGATGTCGTCAGCTTGCACAGCGCTATGGCTACAGGGGAGCCTGCAGACTATGGGCAAACCTTTTTCAGTGAGGAATACCGTCTTGATTATGCCATCCACTGTTACAACAAACCGATTGTTGTGTGGGGTGATGGCATTATCATGGGCGGCGGTATGGGCCTAATGGCTGGCGCCAGTCATCGGGTGGTCACTGAGCGCTCGAAGCTTGCGATGCCGGAGATCACCATTGGCTTGTACCCTGACGTAGGCGCGAGCTACTTTTTGCAAAAAGCACCGGACAACATTGGCTTGTTCTTAGGCCTGACCGGGGCACTGATGAATGCCGATGATGCACGCTTCGCTGCCCTTGCCGATCACAGTATCGATAGCAACAAGTTTACCGCCTTACTAGCAACCTTGTGCGAGCAGAGTTGGGGTAAAGTGGCTGCACTTAATCATGATAAGCTCACTCAACTTTTGAAGAAGTTTGATGGTGAGTCAAAAACCATGGAAAAAGGTGGCCTGCGCACTCATTTGAACACCATAAATCGTATGAGCGAATACAGCGATTTAGCAGGTAAGGTAAACTACCTTACGGGTATAGAAAGTGATGATAAATGGTTAGCTAAAGCCGTAAAAACGCTGAAGCATGGATGTCCGCTAAGTGCTCACTTGGTATTTGAACAACTTAAGCGTGCTCAAGGGCTGTCACTCAAAGCCTGCTTCAAAATGGAGCTCGGTATGTCGGTGACGTGCTGTGAAGTGGGTGAGTTTCAAGAAGGGGTGCGCGCATTGCTGATAGACAAAGACATGAGTCCGCAGTGGCAATACCCCAGTTTGCAAGAGGTACCTGAGTCGGTAATTGAGCGCTTTTTTAATCGCCAGTGGCGTGAACACCCACTTGAAACCCTAGTCTAGGAGGCAGCATGGCAAAAATAGGATTTATTGGTTTAGGTAATATGGGTGCGCCTATGGCGCGTAACCTAATTAAGGCCGGCCACTCGGTTAGTGTCTTTGATTTAAACAAGCAGGTGGTCAACGAGCTTGCCGATGAAGGCGCGCATGCAGGTACAACCGCTGATGAGGTCACCCACGGCGCACAGTTTGTGATCTCCATGTTGCCAGCTGCAAAGCATGTTAAGTCGTTATACTTGGCAGACGATGGTTTAATCCATCATTTAGCCAGTGACACCGTAGTGATTGACTGTTCAACCATTGATGCGGCGAGTGCCACTGAAGTCGGACAAGCCTTAGCCGATAAGGGCATTGCCTTTGTCGATGCGCCCGTCTCGGGCGGGGTCGCTGGAGCCAGTGCTGGTACCTTGACCTTTATTGTTGGTGGCGCTAAGACTCACTTTAATGCCGTGCAACCGGTCCTGGAAGATATGGGGAAAAATATCTTCCATGCTGGCGATATTGGCGCCGGTCAGGTGGCAAAAATCTGCAATAACATGCTGCTGAGTATTTTAATGGCCGGGACCAGTGAAGCTCTGCAAATGGGCATTAATCACGGCTTAGACCCCAAAGTGCTGTCGGACATCATGGTCAATAGCTCGGGGCGGAACTGGACGTTAGAATTGTACAATCCTTGCCCTGGGGTACTGGAAAACGCGCCATCAAGCAATAACTATCAGCCCGGTTTTATGGTCGATTTAATGGCCAAAGATTTGGGCTTAGCACTGGAAGCCGCTCAGAATTCTGGCTCGGCTACCCCTTTAGGGGCGCTTAGCAAAAACTTGTACACCCTGCTACAAAACCAAGGGGCAGGGGCGCAAGACTTCAGTGCTATATTCAATTTATTCGAGAAGAAGTAACTATGGAATTAAACAACAAAGTAGTCGTCGTCACCGGGGGTGCCCAAGGTTTGGGATTATCGATGGCCGCTATGGCGGCGAAAGCCGGTGCACATTTGGCGCTGATTGATATGGACAGCGCTTTATTAGACGAGGCGATAGCGCAGCTAAAAACTCATAGCACGCTCGCCGATGCCAAAATCCAAGGCTATATCTGCAATGTCAGCGTTGAACCAGAAGTTGAGCAGACATTCGCTGCTATAGCGAAAGACTTTGGTGCTATCCACGGCTTGATAAACAATGCCGGCATCTTGCGTGATGGTTTATTTATTAAGGCGAAAGAGGGCAAGGTGGTCGATAAAATGTCACTAAGCCAATTTCAATCGGTCATTGATGTTAACCTGACCGGGGTGTTCTTGTGCGGGCGCGAAGCCGCCGTGCACATGGTGGAGCACGCCGAGGGCGGGGTGATTATTAATATGTCCAGTGTGGCTCGTTCCGGAAACATGGGGCAAACTAACTATTCAGCCGCTAAAGCGGGTGTAGTGGCCATGACCACAAGCTGGGCTAAAGAGCTTGGTCGTTATGGTATTCGCGTGGGTGCCATTGCACCTGGCGTGATCCGCACCAAAATGACCGATGCAATGAAGCCTGAAGCGAAAGAGCGTCTTGTTAAAATGAAGCCGGTGGGGCGTTTAGGTGAAGCAGAAGAAATCGCGCATACGGCGAAGTACATCTTCGAAAATGATTTCTTTACCGGTCGCGTGGTCGAGATAGACGGCGGTATTCGCCTGTAGTATTGGCAAGCTAAAAATAACAAAGGGCGCTGTTAGCGCCCTTTTTAGTGGTTATTTACTTTTGCTGATATTGGTTTCAGATTTCATCTCAATGCCGTTGTCGGTGATATCTGTTGTCAATGATAGCTTCATGTTTTGCTTAGCCAACGAGTGGATTTCAGGTGGCAATTCTTCACCTGTACTGGCGGCGGCTTCAAGGACAATGTCCATCATCGGTGCAAATTGCAGGCTCATACCTAATACACCGTTGGCATCCACTGCTTGTGAACTCATGTCAGCGGCGAGCGCCGTTGATTTTTCACCATTGTATACAGTGATGTGCTGACCGTTTATAGCCAGTTGAGCATCCACATTACCGCTGGCAGGCACTGGCATAATTTCATTCATCGAAATAGGCGTGCCATCACTAGGGATTTCAATTTGTGCTAGCTGCGGCACTAACCCTTTTGCGGTGTTTATGAGTGTTGTTGGATCATCGGCGCTAAGCGTGACTAACGCATCAATATCACTTACTTGTGGGGTATAGCCACTGAAATCCATCACCACATTTTGTACGCTAACGCTGATCCCTTTTACTCCGGCAGCCATGCCGGTGGCCATCGCCATAGCCATTGGGTTTGATTGTTTCGCTTGCTGTTGTGCCATCATTAGCGGCTCACAGGTAAACTCAGCCTGCGTAAATGCGCTCCAAACGGTATTAGCAAGTGGTGCAAGTTTACCCACATCGATACCGTAACCGACGCTAAATAAGCCATCGTCTTTATTGGTCACGTGACTTGGAATAAAGCCGCGAACAGTTTGTAACGCGCCCAAAATATCTTTGTCCGTGCTTTCAATCACAATATCCGCATCAAAGTCGGCGCTGCTGTCACTGACTTTGACATTTGACGTGCCAGAGACGATAGCGGGCCATTTCGCTGCAATAGCTGGAATGTCTGCTTTACAACCAGGGGTGCGCAAAGCTTGCATTGCTTGTGCTTGGCCCATTTTCGTAAGAATGGCATCAAGCATACTGCTTAAACGTGAGGGTTTGTCAGCGACTGCTGCTGAAGCTAATGCTTCAAAGTTAACGTAGCTAATCGAGCTGCCGTCCCACTGATATTTATTGATGTAGTCATTAACACGGTTGGAGCTGTTTAAACTTGTTTGTGCTTTTTCAGTAGCAAGGGCTAAGGCAAGGTCATCTTGATTGTTGAATTCACTATCTAGGGTCACTGTTAGCCAGTTATCTTTAATCGCAGCGATAATCGCCACGGAGCTGCTGTCATCAAGTGCAAGGGTAAAGCGGGTGTAAGACTGCGAATTCAATGATTCATCAGCGTAGCTCACGCCCGCGTTGTCGGCTGCTTTTTTCAGCGTATTGATAAAGTTTTGCGGTTGTTCGAGCTCAGCGCGCATTACTGGCATTAAACCAATAGCGTACCCTAGGTAGCGTAGGTCATTACCAATGCCCCACGTTTGCGTATAACTGCCATCGCGTACGCTACGCTCGTACTGGTTTAGTAGTTCGAAGAAGAATACGGCGTTAACGTTTCCTTGAGCCTTTGCACGTTCGATAGCTTGGGTGAGCTCTTCGTCGGTGCCGCTGGACATCATGTCAGAGGGTAACAACTGTGCGTATTGCTTATATGGAAACGGTTTTAACTGTGAAGCAAAAAAGACAGTATCAGCAGGCACATAATCTAGCTCAGCCATACTCGCGCCGCCGCCAGCACCTTGGTTTGAATAATAAAGGCCTGCCGCCACAGCAGCGGCAACAGCACCGCCGATTAGTACTTTTTTCATGGGAATTCCCTTTCGTTGTCGTTCAAAGCGTAAAAGAATACGTTATTGCCGTTTTTAGGACAAGCATTTTAGGCTCGCAAAGTGGTGCTTTATGTTGTCGAATATGTAACAAAAAGCGTAAACTTAGCAATTAGTTAGCAGATAACACCCAGAGGCAAGCTTGGCGCAACGGGCAATCACCAATTTTTATATTAATGAAGAGCAATCTATTTATTTGCTCTCTCATCGCGATGCTAAAAAGCATAAGCAATGGCTGAATATATGCATTAAACAGCTCACCATGCTGGGCTATAAAAATGTTGAGTTAATTGGCTCCGGCGCATTTGGTTTTGTGTTCGCAGGTATTGATGATAGTCAACAACACTGGGTGTTTAAATTCTCTCGTATTACTTTAGCGCAATCAGTGCGCGATAGGCTCGAAGACGAAGCCTATATGCTTTCACGCTTTGATCACCCGATGATCCCGCAATTTTATGCCTTTGAACGGGTAAAAAAGCAAGGCATATTGATGATGGCGCGAGCCGAGGGTGAAGACTTAGAACAATTGTCTATTCGCCAAGGCAAGTTTACTGCCAAGCAACTTCTCGATTTAGCGCTGCAGCTCCACCAGTTATTACACGTATTACGAAACTACCGAGGTGGGATCACTCCTATGCCCGTTGTTCATGGGGATATTAAGCCTTCCAATTTGGTCTGGGATGAGCGCAGCAAAACCTTGTCACTGGTTGATTGGGGGAGCTCTGTTTATGCGCAGCTGGATGCCAGTGGGCAGCCCATTGCCGCAAATGTGATGGACTTAATGTCTGCGGATGTAACCAATACCAACGCGCGCATGGGGGATGTCTACTTTATTGGTGATGAGCAAATGTCTGGGGCGCAATCGTCTCCGCGTTTTGACGAGCAAGGGGTGGCGTCAACGTTGTATGCGCTGGCGTCTGGGCAGTCGTGTCGTTTTGGTGCGCAAGTGATACCTGCTGCATCACTGGGGTTGCCTAAAGAATTTGCCCGGGTGATTGATGCCATGCTCAGTAAAGACAAGGCAACGCGCGACGCCGGCGGCGACTATTTTATGCGTAATATGCCGACCATGGCCCGCGCCTATGTTCCTGATAATCCGTTGGTTCGAGATAAAGCATTGATCCCAGTTTGGAAGGCGCAGGTAGCGACTTTGCCCGATACGGTAGTGTACAGCTCGCGTAAGCAGTTTTTGCGCCAGGCAGACAGTCAACAGCGGTTGGTTGATGTTAATGATGCGCAATTGGAGCGCTATTACCGAGAGTTTTTATTTGATACCGGTGATACTGAAAAAGCGTTTTTGGCAGCGATCAGCCGCTTGGCCAAATACCCCGTTGTGGGCGGGTTGAGCTTTCACTGGAAGCAGTCATCACTGTTTGTTGAATCAAGCTTAATCTTGTATGACGAGTTATTAGAGTGTTCATTTCAAGATGCGGTGGACAACACCGTGAAGTTGGCGCAAGGGATCACCCAAAAAGGGTTGTTTAAATGTTGTCTATTCGATGCCCGACAGACAATCCAACTTGAGCGTGATGAAACCGGCGCCTTTAAGTTCGAGCAACTGCCACAATTGCATTATGACGTTATAAATATACCCGGTACTGAGATGCTGAGGCAGCATTCTTATTTTGAAGATGGTAAAGACCCGGATGAGCAGCTACAGCTTCCCAAGAAAATCATTCAATGCGTATTTGAGCTGAATAAAATACACCACACCGGATGCATTATTTTTGAATCTTTGCCCCAGCGTTTGAAGATACACCATTATTATCGGTTATTGGATGCCAGCCAAGAGGTGCGATTTAGCCAATTACTTGATGAGATTATGCAATACGCGATGGCCATTGATGGCATAGGTGTTGCGGGTTTTATGAAGCTGCCTTACAAAAACACGCGAGAGTTCGAACTGTGCGCCGTGCAGAGCGAAAACTTTCTGGCAAAAAATCCTAAAAAACATAATTGAGCCAGTAAATACTTGCACAGTGCATGACTAAGCACATAACAACGCCAGCTTGGTGTTGAACTTGGAGCTAGCGTTATTCACGGACATAAATTATGGCAAATTTGTGTCAAATTAAGGGTTGAATTTAAGGTCAATAGACGGCAGATTAGAGCTAAGGACAGGAACTTTTTTAGCGAAACCACTGTCTTTATTTACAAGCGTTAAGCGTGTGTTTGATCATTTAAGCGCGCGCGAAAATCCACGTAAAAATAGTCCAATAAAAAGGTCGGCGAACGCGAGGTACGACCACTGAAATTTTTCAAAACTAAATTTAATCCGCGCTCAGCCAGTTAGGGTTTGTCAATAGGCAAAGGTTAAATTTGTTGATTGCAAGTGACAGTTTTATTAACTATCCATTAAATGTAGATGACCGATTCACTACAACGTATCAAAACTATAATGGTGAGGACTTACCTATGAAGAGACAAAAGCGTGATCGTCTAGAACGTGCACATTCTCAAGGTTATAAAGCAGGCATGGCAGGCCGTTCAAAAGAACATTGCCCCTACCAACAAATAGATCCACGATCACAATGGCTCGGAGGGTGGCGTGAAGCCGTCGAAGACCGCTCTATGTATAAAGTATAAAGAGCAAACGAATAAAAGAACGCCGCAATTACGCGGCGTTTTTCGTCTCTAGCGTCTACATTTAAAAAGCGCTGGTATCTTGGAATAAACCCACTTTTAGATCTTTAGCTTCATAAATAACGCGACCGTCTACTTCCACTGTGCCATCGGCCATACCCATGAATAATTTACGCTTAATCACGCGTTTCATCTGGACACGGTAAGTTACTTTTTTAGCAGTAGGCAAAATTTGTCCGGTGAATTTTACTTCACCTACACCTAGGGCACGCCCTAAGCCAGGGCCGCCAGACCAACCAAGGAAAAAGCCAACGATCTGCCACATTGCATCGAGGCCAAGGCAGCCGGGCATCACCGGATCGCCTTTAAAGTGACAATCAAAAAACCATAGGTCGGGGTTAATATCGAGTTCAGCGACAATTTCGCCTTTACCGTATTGGCCACCGTCATCAGTGATTGAGGTGATACGGTCCATCATCAACATGTTATCGATAGGCAAGCGGCAGTTACCTTCGCCGAACATTTCACCTTGGCCACATGAAACCAAGTCTTCTTTGGAGTAGCTATTTTTTTGTTCCATAACACACTTTATTGTCGAAAATTTGCCAGCTACTTTAGCGTACACTTGTACGCTAAACAACTCTGAACAGTGCTTTAGGATGTTATTTTTACGCCATTTTTGTGTCTGTAGTGTGACTGCTTCGTTATTGCCACATAGCAATGTTGGATTTATCACCAAGGATTCAAATTCAGGCAGCATTTTTACTTCATCCCTTGTATAATTGCGACATCTTCTCAACTGCATGCAAGGACAGTGTATGACGCTCTTCGTCAACGACTTAACCGTGATTGATTTCTCCTTTTTTTGCCCCCAGCGCGGCCCGGTTGGTGAGAGTTGGATTGTTGACTTGACTTTAGACGGCGATTTAAACGATGAATCCATGTTGCTTGACTTTGGTTTAGTGAAAAAACAAATCAAGGGCATTATTGATAACAGTGTTGACCACACCCTGGCGGTACCCACTAAAGCCAATATCGATATCCTTCAGGGCGATGACAAAGTGACGCTGGAAAGTAACTTTGGCGATAACAACGAACACCATTTCGCTATGAGCGGCCCAAAGCAAGCAGTTTGCTTGATTGACGCACCGAGTATTAATGAGCAAGTAGTGACCGAGTATCTAGTCGCAGAAATCACTCCTCAGCTGCCAGAGAACGTCAAAGGTATTACTTTGACGTTGCGTGCTGAGCAGCATCAGAGCTTTTATTATCATTATTCTCATGGCCTAAAAAAACACGACGGCAACTGCCAGCGAATTGTTCATGGCCACCGCTCAACGTTAGGCGTTTGGCTAGATGGTATGGCCATGCCCAGTGTGCAAAAGCAGTGGGCGCAGCGTTGGGCTGATATTTACTTGGTCAGCGAAGAGGATGTGGTGGAGGCTGCACACTTACAAGATATAAGCGCAGCACCGGGAGACATCTGTAGCCGTTACCATGCTAATCAAGGTGAGTTTGAATTGGCAATCAGTGCAAAGCGTACTGAGGTACTTCCTTGTGATACCACAGTCGAATGTATCGCCGATTATATGGCCAAGCAAATTAAGCAAGCTCACCCGGATAAGCAAGTAGAGGTTCGCGCCTACGAAGGTGTAGGTAAAGGGGCGATTGGTTATGCTTAAACGTATAGCAATCACTGCCTTGCTCCTAGGGGCATCACTGTGTGCGCCGATTGAGAGCGAAGCCCAAGAGCTGCCGACCCCATTGATTAAAGGTCAGTTGACCCAAGGCGGTATGGTTATAGGGCAGCTACAAGATGCTAAAAAGGTCGTTTTTGCTGAGCGCGAGCTTAAGCTTAGCAAAGATGGCTATTTTGTTTTTGGCTTCGGCCGTGATGCACAAACTAATCAGCAATTAAAGTGGCAAAGCCAAGATGAGCAATGGCATCATCTTGATTTCAGCATTGCTGAGCGTGAGTATCAAATAGATAAAATAGAAGGTGTGGCAAGTAAATATGTCGCCCCGCCTGAAAAAGTTTTAGAGCGCATCCGTAACGATGCAAAACTGGTTCGCCAAGCGCGTGCTAACAACAGTGAACGCACGGCGTTCCTTGAGCCGGTATATCGTCCTGCAGTGGGTCGAATCTCCGGTGTGTATGGCAGCCAGCGTTACTTTAACGGCACCCCTAAACGGCCACACTTTGGTCTCGACATCGCCAACAAGACTGGTACACCTATCTACGCGCCAATCAGTGGTGAAGTCGTGATGGCGCATCCTGAGCTTTATTATTCCGGTGGCACCGTTATTTTAGACCATGGTTATGGCATTACCTCCACTTATATTCACATGCACAAGGTGCTGGTTGATGTGGGGGATACTGTGAAAACCGGCGATGTGATAGGGCAAATAGGGGCTACTGGCCGGGTAACTGGCCCCCATTTAGATTGGCGTTTCAATTGGTTTAATGAACGATTGGATCCACAATTACTTATGATTGATACATTAGCGAGTGAAGTTAATACGAATGAGCAGTAAGTTAGATAAAGAAGCCGTTGTTGCACAGCGCATAGAAGATTCGGAAACATCGGTGACTAAAACCGTGTTTCCTGGGCGTACCAACCATCATAATACCTTATTTGGTGGCGATGCACTGGCATGGATGGATGAAGCGGCATTTATTGCAGCAACCCGTTTTTGTCGCAAACCATTAGTGACTATTTCGTCCGACCGTGTTGATTTTAAAGAAGCAATACCGGCGGGCACATTTGCTGAGTTAGTTTCTCGCGTAGTCCATGTGGGCAATACCAGCTTAAAAGTGGATGTGGAGATATTTCTTGAAACCATGCACCGCGATGACAAACATTTAGCGATTCGTGGCAGCTTTACCTTTGTTGCTGTGGATGACAATCACAGGCCAACGCCTGTAGTGTGCGAACGCATGCTCAACGGGTTTAAATAAACTCTTATTGTTAGGCCGCAGCATCGCGGCCTTTATTCCACCAATAAGTGAACACATCATACAATCTATAGTTTTTACATACCGCAGCATCAGTGTGTGGGGTAGTAATATTGGGCTTTCACAACGCCGCCCATGTCTAACCCCAATAGCAATGAAACGGACTGCTCATCGCTGCTCAGTAGCAATAGACTTAATACGCCGCCATGATAGTCAGCACTTTTATCATAGTGAAAGCGCTGCCATTGCTCGCCACCATTATCACTTACGTCGACATAAAGAGGCTGGGGGGCACGTTTTTGACTCTTGTTCCATCCAGCACTGATTAGCGTGTGAGTATTTTCTGTATAGATAAAATCAAAATAGAAACGATAGGGTACTTGTTCGTCTCGATAGATTTGTGTCCACGTTTCGCCTTGGTCGGCACTTTTCATTAAACCTCCTTCACCACTGATAATAATCTCCCCTTGGGAAGTGGTCTTAATCGCTTTAATTGTGCTCGGGGCAGGAAACAAATCGTGATATTCCTGCTGTGCAAGGTTCTCTAAATCTACGCGACGCAATATTGGGTTTTCGATTGCACCTTGACCACCGTACCACAGCATATTGCCGCTTTTGTGCATCGAGGCCGTCATGCCGGTAGCCGCATACCCATATTCTCCTGCCAGCGCTTGCCAACTTACTCCATCATCATAGGAGACCGAAAGCACTAGGTTCCCGGTCCCGTATAAGGCTGATTCAGTGCAATAGAGTGCGTAGATGTGTTCACTTTCGCTTGGGGCAAAACGATGCTCAATATGACTTAGCTCTTCGTTCATCGACACTTTCGTCAGTGTCGATCGTTGCGCTGGACGAGTGGCATAGAAAAGCTCGGTGCTGTTTGCACACATGGCACTGATAGGGGCTGAGGTCGTGGCTACCTTCTGCCACTGAGTAAACGTGTCATTGTTGGATTTAAATAAGCCGGTATCAGTCCCGGCATAAATCGCATCGTTGAAATGAACCAGGTGATTAATGCGCTCGCCCGACAGCCCCGCATCTGTAAAGGTAATACCTGAAGGTGTGGGCTCAGGTTCAGGGGCTGGATCTATCGGTGTTGAAGTTGCATTATCGCTGCCGCCGCAGCCAGTTAACGTGGCACAAATAACACTGAGTAATGTTAGTTGCTTGAACATCTCACCTCCTTGTGCGGGTACTAATTGGCTAAAATCTGTCCCCTTTATAGCACAAGGGCCGCTAGCCACCCAAACAAAACCAGTGGAATATTAAAATGTAAGAAGGTTGGTACCACGGTATCCCATATGTGGTCATGTTGGCCGTCGACATTCAATCCTGCAGTGGGCCCGAGTGTTGAATCTGACGCCGGTGAACCTGCATCACCCAGGGCGCCCGCCGTGCCTACTAATGCAGCCGTGGCCATTGGGGAAAACCCCAGTTGCAAACACAAAGGAACGAAAAGTGCTGCAATAATTGGAACTGTAGAAAATGAGCTGCCGATCCCCATAGTAATGAGTAGTCCTACTAACAGAATAAGCGCCGCCGCTAATGGTTTGTTGCCTTGAATCATATCTGCGGCACTGGCAACGAGTGAATCAACATGACCCGTGGCTTTCATAACTTCGGCAAACCCTTGCGCTGAAATCATAATGAAGCCGATCATCGCCATCATCGCCACTCCTTTGGAGAACACATCTTGATTTTCATGCCATTTAACAATGCCAAACACAGTAAACACAATCACCCCAACAAGACCACCGAGAATCATCGATTGACTCAGAAATTGAGCTGCGAGTGACAGCACGATTGCCACAGAGCCTATGGCTAAGACCTTTGATGGGTGGGCTATTGCATTCTCAGTCTCTTCTGTAGCGAGCGATATATTGTTATAGCTGCGGCTTTTGCGATAACTGATAAAAAGCGCAACACATAAGCCGAAAACCATGCCCAGTGCCGGGATCACCATAGCTAGAGGAACGCTGGTTTTGTCGATTGATAAGCCATTCTCGACCAAATTTAAATGCAAAATGTTGTATAAATAAATGCCCCCAAAGCCATAAGGTAACACCATATAAGCCGTAGCTAAGCCGAAGGTGAGTGTGCAGGCGAGGGCGCGGCGGTCTAACTTTAAGCCATTAGTGATACCTAACAGCGGTGGAATAAGTATAGGAATAAAAGCAATATGTACAGGAATGAGGTTTTGTGATGCCAAAGAGCAAAAGAGAATCACTGAAAGCACCGCAAAAGATAAAAACCGCGAAGAAATATGCTCTTGCCCCATCATTTTCAATAGTCGACGAGCGAGTAAAGTGGTGAGGCCAGATTTCGAGATAGCCACAGCAAAGGCGCCGAGCATAGCATAACTGAGGGCAATTTCAGCGCCGCCTGAGAGGCCATTATTGAACGCTTCTACTGTTGTTTTTAAAGGTAATCCAGCGATTAATCCGCTGGTCACAGCTGCGACAGTCATCGCCACGATTACGTTCACTCGTAACAGGGTGAGTGCAAGCATCAAAATGACGCCAATTAATACCGAATTCATATTCTAGCCTATTATTTTTATTGCTTTTTTTACCTGTTTTACAAGGTCTTTTTTCTGTGCTTTGGTAAGCGGGCGTTGCTTATAAGCGGCCAACGTATAAAGCTGCTCTATACGTGCAAGTGGCGTTGCCGCGCCGGGGCAGTGTGTTGCTAATTGTGCCAGCTTTTGCTTGGGTGTGCTATTTTGCGTGCTAAGCAGTGCCTGTTTATCTGCATATAAAAACAGCCTATTCAGCCATTTAGCGCTGAAACTCATTGACTGCTGTTGTTTGCGACTACCTAATAACAATAACCCAAGCAGAACAAGTGCAACCACGCAAAGGGCCAACACCATACTGTACTGTGCTACTTGGTTACCGAGTAAATCTTTAAGCACACTTTTTTGTTTTTGTTGATCAAAACCAAGCACCCACTTTGTCCAGCTGTAATCGAGCTCTTCCAATGTCAATCGCAACCAGTTCAATGCCTCTATGTGGCTCAACTGCAATAAGCCGACATCAAGGTTATCCATAAACTCTTGTTGCAGCTCTTGAACCTGAGAGAGCGAGCCATTTAATCGCTCTGGCGCGACCACACTGGTTGCATCAAAACGCTGCCATTGATTGCCATCATAGTACTCAACCCAGGCGTGGGCATCATACTGATATACACGCAGGTAATTACCCTGTTCACTTTGCTCTCCTCCCAAATACCCTGACACCACACGAGCAGGGATCCCCGCAGCACGCATTATAAATGCACTTGTACTGGCATAATGGCCACAAAAGCCACGCTTAGTTTGGGTGAGAAATACATCAAGGGAGTTGTCATCGGTGATCGGCGTTGGAGTCAACGTGTAGCTAAAGCCTTGTTGTTCATAAAAGCCCATTAGCTGGCTAGCAAACTGGTTTGCCGTGTTTGTACTTTGACTCAACTGCCGGGCTAACGCTCTTGCCTGCGGATTCCCATCGGTTGGCAGTAGACGATTAAGGCGAGATTGATAATTAGTCAGGACACTTGCTTGCACCTGTCGGTAAAGCAATGGGTATTGAAAGCTCGAAGCTGCTGACTCTTTGCGCTTAAGTAAACCGCCTCGTAAATTCTCTACTTTTTGACTCGGGCTAACACTGTCTTGCAATGCATATAGCCAGCGGTTTGCGGAGCTTTCTAAGTACAGAGTTGCCTGAGCGCTATAGCTTTGCCAGTCTATATCCGTACGAGGGCGAGGAGGGCGCTGCGCTTTTATCCATGCTTTGCCGTCGAATTCTTCATGATTAAGCGCTCGCCAATAATAGGGGGGCGCAGGAAGTTGCCCTGGAAACTCGGCACGAAATACCAAGTCATCGGATTTCGCCAGATTGGCAATATTGAACGGGTCTATACGTTCATTAAGGCCTGTTTTAGCGCCGCCAGCGCCAGGAAGTTTCCAAAATGCAGGCACTTTAGGAATAAATAACAACAACAACGCAGCGATGGGGATTGCCATAGCGAACGAGCCAAAGGCTTGAAAGTAGGCTCGTTTGGGCGTACGAGCGCCATGTAAGGCGGCTAAAGATGCCAGCAAACAAACGTAAAATATGGCCACTAATATTGAGCTATATAAAGACTGTTGATAAAGGAACACAGTCGATAATGAAAAGAAGGTAAGCACAATGACAGTCGATAGCTGCTTGGACGTTTTCGCTTGTAAGAGCTTTAATATTGCTGCCTGTAACAGCATTGACACGAACAGTAGGACACTTTCATCATAGCTGACCGACACAAACAGCACACCTAAACAAGCCGCTGCCAATAAGTTAGTAGCCAGTGCACCTGGGCGAGTCAATGACTTGTTTGCCAGTAACAAATTCCAAAGACACAGTAACAACAACAGGCTCAGCATTAAGGAGGGGAGTTCCGCGCCTATTAACGTGAAAATACCGATGTAGATGACACTGAGCACCGTGCTAACAAAAGACAGCATCATTTCTCTCCATTTTTAAATAAAGCCAGTGCACGCAATGCATTAGTATAATGGGAGGGGCTGTTATCAGCATCAAACTGAGTACTGCCAATACGCAGCGCAAGCTTTGTTTGGGTGCTTTTCGCCTGCTCGATGGAATAGGCCATTGCACTCAAACGTTGCTCAACACTGCCTTGTAGTGATGCGTAGTCGAGCATATATTGCGCATCCTGATAGGATACAAACTCTTTCACTAACAACTGCTCACGCTTGGCAAAGTGTTTCCAAGAAATGCGGCGGTAGTCAGCACCTTGTTTATATTCATTCAAGGCATAAAACTCTTCATTTCCTGACTGCGGCTTAAGCGCGTTCATTTCACCTTGATTTTCACTGGCCTCATAGGTTAGTGCAGTATTGTGCGCGTGTGCAGATGGATAAACAAAGTAATGCGCACGCGGCTCTAGATAGCTCCATACTTTAGCGAGGCCAAATGGGAACCCCGTTGAAATCTGGAGTCGTGTTGCTGGATACTTACCACGGGAACATTTATGCCCACTTACAAGCACGACCTGGGCATCTTGGCTAACGCGTTCAACTTCCTTACATTGACCTTGCCACGTTAGTTTTACGCCATAGCTGGTACGCGAGTTATTGCATACAGTAATATTCAATACCGGTGTTTGGTTCGCAAAAACATCACTAATATTATTAAACTTGACCTCGAGGCCCTTTAAGTTGGTATAGGCCTGAATTAACGACATCAACACCAATACCAACATCAAATAAGAGACAACTTGCACTAGGTTATTCTGATAATTGGCGGCCAAGATAAAATTCAACACGGCAATAAGCAAAAAGCCCAAGCCCAGCTTAGATGGCAGCACATACAACGTACTGTGACCCAGTGTCAGGTGCTTTTTTTTGTGTTTATCACGCAGCAGTAGGGATTCTATTCGCGTTCGTATGGACGACCATCCCTGTTGCATTGTTGCGAGCATACTAAAGCGGAACCTTGACGCGAGCGAGAATATCACTGCATACAGAGCCTTGACTGTAAACGTCATGCGGATTAATACGATGCTCACAAATACTGGCGAACACAGCTTGCACATCTTCTGGCATAACAAAGTCACGGCCTTCCATAAATGCCCAAGCCCGTGCACCTTGGGCGAGCGCGATGCTGGCACGAGGAGATAAAGGGTGACTAATATCTTTATCATGACGGGTGTGAGTCACGAGTGACAAGATATAATCAACCACGGTATTGGCTATAGTGACCTTATCAACATTGGCCTGCATGGCTTCTAATTGCTCGGCACTGATAATGGCATCAATAGCTTTATCACGCTGAGGAATATGGCCACGAATGAGTTGTTTTTCCGCATCGGCTGGGGGGAATCCTAAGCTTAAGCGCATAAAGAACCGGTCTAGCTGTGACTCTGGCAATGGAAAGGTGCCGGATTGATGCTGTGGGTTTTGCGTTGCAACCACAAAAAATGGAGTAGGGAGCGTATATCGTTCAGAGTCGATACTGACACAGCCTTCTTCCATGGCCTCAAGCAACGCACTCTGTGTTTTAGGGCCCGCGCGGTTTATTTCGTCGGCGAGTACTACTTGGCTAAATACCGGACCTTTATGAAACGAAAAGCGCTGCTCTTGAGTGTTAAAAATGCTTGCCCCCAGAATATCTGCTGGTAACAAATCACTGGTAAATTGAATACGTTGATAACTCATCCCCAGGGCTTGTGCCAAACCATGCGACAGGGTTGTTTTACCCATACCTGGAAGATCTTCTAATAATAAATGGCCGCGCGCTAACATTGCACACAGAGCTAACTTTATTTGCTGTTCTTTGCCATAAATAACATCAGCTAGGCCTAAGGTAAGCTGTTTTAATTGTTCTTGCATAAGGGGGCTTATTAATTTAGTTCTAAACGCTTCATAACCATATCAACCTTATTCGCGTTGAATGGTTTGCTAATGTATTCTTGCGCACCGAATTCCCAACTATGTTCTACGTTTTCCTGGGAGTTATGATCAGCGCAAAGGATAATTCGACTGTGGGGGTGTAAATCTTTTAGGTAACTGACGACGTCGCAACCATCAGTGTCTGGGAGCGCTATGTCCACGAATATCACTTCTGGCTCCAGTTGTGATAACAGCGGTTTGGCCTCTGCGACATCTGTAGCAACCGCGACTTGGTCGTAACCCAGCTCGGTGAGGATGGTGGTCAAAGAACTTCGCATGGACTGATCATCATCAATGATCAGAATCGGCTCCAAAGGGCGAACAAACTCCATAATACGTCTTTTTATTCGTGGTTTGGTTACTAATACTATGCGATAAGCGCATATTGCTCAATACAACCATAGACTAAAGCGCAGTAACTAACTAGGAAATTGTATAAATTGGTAAATGAACAACACGTGTCACAACATGCTAAAAGCCGTAATGACTCTAAAATGTCCGATACCGTCTAGTATTGGACTTTAATGTCGGTTCTATAGTCGATATCTGGGCATTGTAGTAATAGCCTATAAATTAGATTATGTTAAATGACCTCAAAATGACGACTCACAGCACCATTCTATAGTTCAGCCAAAATGCTCCCCCTAAGCCTTGTTTTCATAACTTTTCTATTTTGGGTATTTTTGGCGAAAATTTTTTTAAATTTTTTTAAATTTTTTTTCTTGTCGCCCTGTTTTGTGCCGATAAGTACCGGACTTTTTTCGTAAGTATGACTGGTTCGGATAAATCGACACATTAAAGGAGTGAAAATGATCGATTTTAAACGACTACTGCGCAATGCAGGTTTTATTACCGACCAGGGCTTAATTGACCGTAAAGGCGCGATGGCCGCTTTGGGTGTCAGTGAAAGCACGTTAGATAGATGGATGCGTACGAACAAGCCCACACCAAGCGCGACAACGTTGCTTGAGTCTATGGCCGCTGGCGGTATTCCCCAACAAGGCGATTGGGTTGGCTTTATGATTGGCCGTGATGGCCGCTTACATACTCCGCACGGTGCGAGCTATTCTCCCCAGGAACTTGAGCGCGTGTGGTTGTTGATGCAAAGTAATCGCTTCAAAGACCGAACGATTATCAACTTACGACGTGAAATATCTCAACTTCATAACCTGGTGCATACCCGTGATAAGCTGCGTGAAATGGGCACAGAGCTTGTTAACATGGCTGATAACTGGGAATTTTTAAACGAGCTGGCCGAGGTTGTAACCGACGATACGGGTACGTAATTTATTACGTAATTTTAACCTTGGTTCGTAATCTGCGAGCCAATTATTACGAACCAGGCTCATTGTTCGTACGAACAAAAAAAAGGGCCTGCATACGCAAGGCCCAATCCTTTAGGAGAATTTTATAATAGCAAAGCGCCCTTTACACTGGCTTAACTGCTTTTGCTTTTACGGATATTGCCAATCACCGACGGCACGACATTTTTAAGTGACGAAATCCCCCACACACCGCCATTAATGGCTATCCACGTTTGCACTAGCCACGGTGGGACATTCTCTAGATTCGCAAATATCTCTTTGCCATGAGCCGGACTGATGACGGTGATCACAATTGGCGCCGTGAACATGGCATACGAAAAGTAACGCAGCCCTTTGTCCTTATCCTGCAAATTCGCCATTTCCCATTCATGGTTGTAGTCCTTTTCGCTTTGGGCCAATCGCGCCTGGTTCTGGATGACGGCGAGGTTGCGTTCATGCTCGGCTTGCTTCTCGGCAGCGCGGTTCTTGAGCCACTGTTTAACGGGGGCAAAGATGCCCCCTAACCATTCCCAAGTCACTTTGGATCCCTTAGCGCTTGAATGTCGTCGCGCAGTTGCTGCATTCCTTGCTTTATCCAGGCAATATCCGTTTTATTAATGGCCGTGCATACCAAGACAGTGATCACGTTACTCACTAGGAGCAAGTCGAACTTGTCCATACCCTACCCCTTAAGCGCTGTAACGATGGTCGAGGCGTTCACCTCTTGCCCTATGAGCGGATAGTAGGCTGGCTTTAACTTGAGTTGGGGGTCGAATATCTGCTCGATATAATCGCCGTGGTCCTCATGCGTTAAATACATGGCTTTTAGCCAGGTGCGGTCTATCACCTCATAATCAGCGCCCAATTTATCAGGCTTGAGATAAAACCCTGGGTTGGGGTATTTGATATACCCCGAGCCATTAAGCTTAAACTGAATTTCTGCCAGTGCATCGGCCACGGGGCGCGTAACCCCTGCGGCGATGTTATCAGCGGCATTGTAAAAGGTTTTGCCTTTTTTCAGCACGTAGAGGCCAGCGGCAGCAAGCAGCAAATAAGGAAAGTTAACGGTTAAGAACTTACCCATAGAACCCCCACTCAAAGCCCTGGCGAATTTCGTCCAGGCTAAACGGTTGTGAGCCGTTTTCCATGTGTATCATTGCCGCGAGCACTTGCGGGTACGTGTCGCGGTCTAACGCCTGGTTGCGTGGTAGGCCCGTTTTTGTTGTCACGAACTCAATATAGTTCTGCGTGTCGTTCTCGCTCGGCGGTGCCCAGCGTGAGACAATACCTTCAATGTCGCGCAGCTGGTGAGTGTGCGCATAGGTGCGCAAGATGCGCCCTGCTGCTCGCAAGCCATGCTTGGGCGTTTCGAACACGACAAAGGGGCCATCTGTGCCCGTCATGCCCTGCCACTTATCGCCACTGTACTTGATGTTTAACGGGTTGTTGTTGCGTAAGCCTTTTGCCTGTGCCATGAAATATGCTCCTGAAATTAGAATGAGTCCCCCGACGGCCAATAGAACGTGGTTTATGTTCACTAGCTAAACCCCTTTAAAATACGCAGGCGCTGTTTTGCCACAACACGTTGCTTTTCTGTGGAGTAAAGGCCGAAAAACTCGCTATTGACTACAAATAGCAACGGCCCCTGTAAAAACATTTTTGTGCTGGTCGTCCAGGCAAAATCATGCGGGGCGGGCGCGGTCACGTAGCTGTTGCCCTGGTCTGTTGTAATGTTGAACTCACCATTGTTGAGCAGTGTCACGCCCGCATTTGATAAGATTGCGCCGTCACAAGTACCCAGATTAATAAATGTTTTATCGGCATCATTTATCAACGCAGCTGAGCCATTGGCCCCAGGCAAGTACACTAGCACCTGGCCCTCGGATTTGACCCACTGAGGGTGGTCATCCGCACCTTGGAGCGACCCAATCACAGGCCGTGTGCTGTAGTCGCTCAGCTCAACCAACTCCGCCTCTGGTATAAATTTCACATTACCAGAATTCACCGTGTAAAAGCCGTCAACGCCATTGCTGAAAAAGGCTCTAAACTCAGGCTGAGTTTGTTCAATTTTATGCTTGTATTCCCACGTCGCACCATCGTAAACCGCGATACAGGCATACGTTTTACCGCCTTGCGCATCATCTTCAAAAAGCACCGCATCCAGGTAGTATTTGCCGTTTAGGTGCTGCATTCCTCGAACTTGGGAAATGTACTGGCCAGGGCTGTTAATTGAGCGTGGAATTGCAAAGTTTTTTTGCTCTCCTGTCTCATCATTAACCTGTGTAAGATACAGCCCGTAGCGGCTTGTATATGCATACGTATTTTCATCAACACCACACACCGTCACAATTTTGCCGCCAGTGTTTAACTGGTAGTATTGGCCCAGCTCTAATCGCTCGACACCTTCCTTCGTTATTTTGTAAAGATACGAATCTCCCCCAGCGCCAGCCGTGAAGTAAATGGCGTTGCGCGTTTGACCGTAATCCGCGACCATAAACCCGCTACCGAGCTCTAGCGCTTTGTTCACAGGCAAATATTCCCCCTTTGGCTCAATTGCTGCCCAAATTTCAGCAGCGCCAGGGATTTCAACTTCTTGGTTGGCCGCAACGGGAATGCCACTTTCCTTGGTTACATTGCTGCCGCCATACCACCAGGGCGCATCGGATACCATGCGCACGTTCAATCGGTTAGGCTCGAAAGGAACAGTTAATTCAGCATCACCGTAATGATTAAGCACTGCACTATCCAAGTTATTCGCATTTTGCGCTGGCGCTTCATAGCCAAGCGGCCAAATGTCGGCCCATATTTCAACGCGCTGCTCTTGCTCCGCTTCGATAACGATGCGCTCAAACTCTTTTGCAAACGCAATCTCAAACCCTGCGCGCACCTCTGTATCTAAAAGCAATTCATTCTTAGCGTGTACGCGCAGCCTGAGCGCCGTTTGACACTTTATCAACTTGAAGTGGTGGCCGCGCTTTGAAATTTCGCGCATTTCGCCTGCGCGTATTGTTTGCTTGTACAGCATTAGTTTGTCCCCTTACTTAACGCAACAAGTACGACTGCGCCAGCGGCAGCAATGCCGATGTACATCATTGTTTTGTTGGTGCTGATGGCGAGCTGCTGCCCATCTGAGCGACTCGCGTCGTTGGCGAACTGCAACGCTTGCTCATGGGCTAATAGTGTTTGGTTCCCAGCTTCCTCGTACGCATCATTAGTTTCAGCAATTGCTGCTTGAGTTACGCTGCCAGAATAATCAATAACATCACGCGCTAAGTTACTGCTATTGTTGGCTGTAAAGTACGCCATTTCTGATACCCGTTCATTGCTATTGTCAATCGCAAGAAGTGAGTCTTGCAGCGTATCTCGAGCAAAAGCAGTGTTTGTTGCGTGCATACTTTCTGATAAATCAGCTACGTCGCGGGCCAACTCACTATTAGCATCTATTGATGTTTCCGCCAGGTAGTTTTGCGCCATGATTGAATCACGCGCTAAGCTCGTGTTTTGCCCAACAACATCAGCGCCAAAACTAAAGCCGTCGCTGATAAGCCCCGCAAATTGGTCTGTGACTCCTTCGGCGAAATGCAAAGAGTCCTGGTTTACGTCCCGCGCCAGGTCATAACCCCCACGCACAGCCGAATCACCAAAGTCGAAGCCCGCACGGGCCATATCAACCGCACCTTCGATCAGTCCACCGTCAGTTGTGGTGATGTTGAACGAATTGCCATTACCATTGGTGAGAAAGCCATTGTTATCACCCGATACACCAATCGTTGTGCTAGTGTTATTGGTTTGCTGGCGGCTGGATGATCTAGATCTGCTACCCATTATATTGCCATCCTGTAAACGTGATGCCCGTTGTTATCGTGCATCAGAAATTTAAACGGATACGCCCGCAATAAGCGCTTAAGCGCGGGGCGTTTGGTGTGAAAGAGAATTGCGCCCGCCTTAAGGCGTTGGCCCAGGCGTACAATTAACGGCGCGATATGATTTAGATTTGCGCCCTGGGCGCAGACAACGACAAGGCCGTCTGCATCCAGGCGTAACACACAATAGCAACCCATGTGCTCAACAAGTAAAGCCCGGCTCGTTGCTATCTCTTGCCGTATTTCGGCGTAATCGTTGGTGCTTCCGGCTGCATCCTTGATGTGCTCAAGCTCGCTAATGTGTGCTATACGCATTACTTTTTACGTGTCATTAGGTACAGGCCAACAACCGCAATGCCGCCTAAAATTAGCAATTGGTTGTTAGTACCGCCACCAAAACTTAAATTTCCGCCTTGAAAGCGTTGGTTGAGTGTTTGGTCGCCAGTTTCAGCACTGGCACTTGAACTAATGGGACTGCCCGCCCCGTTCGTCATGCCTCCCATGCCGCCTAGCCCTGCAATTGCGCCCATTCCTGGAAACATTACTCACCCTCCGCATTAGGTGCATCACGCAGCAATTTGCGCACCCCTTCTGCTACAAAGTTTGCAGCCACTGCGATAGCGACCCCGTAAGCGAAATAACGCCAGCCTTTTGGTGAATTGCGCATGGCTATTTCCCCTTAAGTAACAGGGCCACAAGCAGCAAACCGACAGAGCCCATTAATACTGTTTTTTGGGGAACCCCAAAAATCATAGGCTCTTGCGGCTGTTGAGTCGCCGTTTGTTTGGGCGCTTCTACTTGCACAGCTGCACCGTTGTCGTACTCAGGCAAATAAGACTGTTCAAGTCGGCCTTGGCCTGATGAGTTCTTAGCGGCTTTAATCGCTTCGTACTCACCGTATACGTTGACCGCTTGTGACAGCAGACCGCCAATTGTGGTGCCCCAGTTTGATACTGGTTGCGCCCCGCCTGTTGGTTGCATCATGGTACGCCCCCTTAGAAACTAGATTTTGCGTAATCCGCAAAGTAGTACACGACCACCTCAGCTTGGCCCGCCGTGGTCGCATCAATGCGCAAGCGCATATCACGAATGGCTTTATCAAGCTTGAGCGACTCGTACATATCACCCTCGAGCATGAAATCAATCCAATACTGATTGCTAATGGCGGTGCGGCCATTTTGCTTATTGATGTGGTTATGCAGTGCTTTGGGGATAGAGTCGCGCCACTTGGTGTTGTCGACTAGGAACTCGACGCCATCGATGCCTGGGGCTTTAATAAGAATACCCGCAATGTGCGCACCATCTGGGCGTGGCAAGTTGTCGATTTCAGTGCGACCGTTGATAAGGTTGTACATAAACGAACGGCGCTTAAACACCCAGCCAACTGGCGCGGGGGCGCTCTTTTCTGCAAATGCTTCGATTTCCGGCGCTGTTGCAGCGCTATCAATATCGAACTTCAGTTGCAGCGTGGATAAACCGACGGTGCCCAGGGCGAAGAAACGACGCTCAATTAATGCCGCTTTTTGCGCGCTTTCTAGCTGGTCTTGCACAAAGTGGAATGTGGCATAGTCCGCCAGGGTTTCACGCTGAAAACGCTCGTTTTCATCAAGCAAGTCCTGCAATGAGCGGTACTCGGTGAGCATTCGGCCATTCGTTTCAATGCGAATATTTTTAATCTGGTTGGCTTGCACGCCTGTATACGCCAAGTGGATTTTGTCGTAAGTCAGGCCGACAGGTAGGTTTAGAGATACTGTGTTGCCAGCTTCAACACCTGTGAAATTAGGTAACTTTTCAATCGCTCGCATACCGCCCCCCTTAATTTACTAGGCGCTTAACTGGGCGCAGAGCGGACACTTTATTGATTGCGGCGAGAACACCGATAGTCATAGCGATAGTGATTAAACGATTTTTGCTAAACATGTTGTGCTGTCTCCAATGGTTGCACTAGGTAAAGAACCCAAAGCGGGTGACAGCATTTAAGCGGGAATAAAAAAGGGCCGCTGTAGCTATAACTAAAGCTATTTCGGCCCCTTAAAATTTATTGATTTTTAGCTTTAGCTCAATATTTTTTTACTGGCTAAGTGCTCATCTATTAATTGTTGAAATTCAGTTATCGTTTTAGGCTTTAGCTCCTTACCCTCATCGATGGCGTAAGCACCGCAGATTAATAGCCACGATTGCCTAAGCGCTTTGCGTTTTCGCCTGGCGTGGTTGCGCTTGGCCCGTTCTATTTGTAGGTCATGCCATTTTGAAACTCGAGGGATAAACATAACAGCGCTTCCTAAAATTTAATGGTTTCGAGTGTGGCCGCGTCGGTTCCTTTGCGTATCCAGTATTGCACTTGCTTGCGGTGAATGTTCTCAATGCTTTGCAAATCAGCCACAGATACTCCCATTTCCCCAGCCATATACTTGTAGCTGGCCATGGTCTTAAGTGCACCGCACCAGGTATATTCGACCTGGTTCATGATGGTTTTATCGCACTCTTGCGGGCGTTGGGTAATGGCGTAGAGCTTGCCGCCGTACTTTCGTATTTTGCGGCACAGCTGCCCCCAGTGCTCGGTGGCTTTTGATACTCGGGTAACATCAGCAATTTCATCGCATATCACCGCCATTGGGGCGGCTTGGTGAAGAATGGCAAACACCAGCTGCGCGTAACGCTCGAAGTTATCCTCGTTGGGCTGAACTGTGAGAGCGCAACGTATTGGCCCAAACCCTGAACGCTTGACCATACGTTCAAATGCGGCCATTGATTTAACCCGTGGTAAGCGGTAATCCTCGTCGGGGTCCCAAGCAACAATGCGCGGCTGTTTAAAGTCAATTGTCTGGCGTAAAAATGCTGACTTACCGCTGCCGCTGGCCCCGACAATGAGCACGTTTTCATTCGCAAGGGATGGATCATGGCGCTTTAGTTTCTTCGGCGCTGGCTTGCGCTTGGTCATCTTGGCCCCCTTGTTGTTCCAGTTGTTGTTGCTCAGCTTGGTTAGCAAACTCAATCATGGCCCGAGGGCCAAAGATTCCCGCGACGGTTGCAGCCAGTGCCCAGCCAGGTGAAAGATCTGTTTCGGGCATCACCGCATCAATACGGTCTGATAGCTCCACCAATTCGCCTTGCTGCAAAGCCCAATGGTCGCCAAAGCGCTTGGCCGCAAAATCAGTAGCAAACTTAATACCGATGCAGATCATTTCGCCGGCATTACTGCCAGCTGCGCCTTCGGTGTTGCTTTGAGCCATCACCGCTTCTGTAATGTCGGCATCGTCATCTAGAATGTCGGTAAAGTCGGGCTGGCCTAAATCAACTTCTTGGCCTAGGTCTGTGGGTTGGTCTTGGTTTGGTAAACTCATTCGTCCTCATCCTCAAACATGCGAGATAGTAAACTTTTCTTATTTTGCGCCTTAGCTGCGACACGTTCCTGACGCTCGCGGGCCTGCTCGCTAACTTCGTGAGCCGCTTCGCTGGCTTCTGCTTCGTTCAATGACCGCATGTTATCTTCGATAAACTTTTGCCCGCCTGGTAACGGAATTTGCACCGTGCCGCATGGGCCGTTGGGGCCGTCGTAGCATCGGTAATACCATTTCGCGTTGCGGCTGGCTTGCTTGTGCACCGTTGCGTCACGACTACCGCAGTGCGGGCAGGTGATTTTGCCGTATATCTCCTTACCCATTGGCCGACTCCGCTTTATCTAAGCGTTTTTCTAGCGCTTCAATCATTTTGTGCTGGCACACGATTGCCTTGCGCGTTGATTTAGCCAGTTGCAGTGCTTTGTCTTTCACAGCAAGGGGGTTGCTGCCCTTGATTGCTTGCTCGAGCACGTTCATTTGCTCTATGGTGATATAAAAAACTGATTTTAAATCAGTGGCTTGCGTTGCGTTGCTCATGTAACCGCCTGTTTTTAAACAAAAAAACGAAAATTGTGGATAAGTGGACAAAAGCCGCTGGTGCGTCTTGTTGCCGCACTTACCGCACAACCCAATAAGCCGTGGATATGATGGACAAAGCCCCTAGCGGGCCTGTTGACCACATATCACACCGCCCAATAAAATTTTTTTAATTTTCTCAGGTCGGTTTGCCCCGGTAGCGCCCTTGCGGGCGCGGCGAAGGCTGGCCCTTGCAGGGCCTTGCACCTCGCTTGCGCCTTGAGGTTGCATGAGCAAAAGCAAAATGCCGCTTTCGCTCAAAAAAATGCTGGCCCCTCGCGGGGCTTTTCTCCTGGAGAATGCGCGCGCTATACCGCTGGGGACTCTTTGCCCCCTTGCTACATCCTCGCTGCGCTTCGGATGCAGCAAGCCCCTTACGAACCGCTAAAGAACTAACCGAACTGAATCGGGCCTAAAGCTAATCGCAATGTCGGCGCTGCACCCAAAGCCGCTTGTTGAGCTTTGCTAAAGGCCTAAAGCTAGGCGCTTAGCTAAAGCTATGCTTCGGATGGCCGCACGCTTTGGTGAGCGTTACGGCAAGAGTGGCTATTCAAGCGCTTTCAACCTAATGCGCCCCTGGTACCCGTGCCCACTCTCACAGCGTTGGCCGTATTCCTAACGGTGATGTTGCGCAAGGTTGCGAGCCTTGTATTACCCCTGTTGGGCGCTTGTCCTAGCCGTTGCCGCTGTCGCTTCGTACACGTAGGGCTATTGGTACTGTTCCCGTGATAACCCTATGAGGACACTCACCCCCCACGAACTGCGGCACACCTAGACCACTTACTCTATGATCCAATCTAAGTGCTAAAGCCCCACAGCCGCTTATTTAACGAGTGCATTCTTAGCTAAAGCTACTGCGATAGCTTTAGCTAAAAACGCAAAAACCAGCGGTTAAGCTGGTTCTTTAAGTTGCTCTAAGCCGAGGGCTTTAGCTTGTGTCTTTAATAGTCGGTATTGTCTTGGTGGTAGCTCAAACATCGAAACAAGACGATGGTCCTGCCAGCAAAATACAAAAAGCCCTAGCCCAGACTCAAAGCTAAGGCTGTCAAAATATGTGATTGATGTTGATGCAACGCCGGAGATTAGAGCATCGAGGCGAAGGCGTAGCTCATTGCCTAGCCCGCTATCAGATTTAAGTATTACAGGTGATATTTGTTGGTTACTCATTAGCTTTTATCCTTTCAGGTCTTACGTTCCATTCAGGCCAAATTAAAAAGCAAGGGCTAAACTGAGGAATGCTACCCCCTCAGTCGCCCCGCCGACCTGAAATCGCCACCGCAGTTTTTGGATCTAAACGTTGCTGGCAGAACAAATAGTAAAGGCGATACTTAACATGTCAATGGATCGCTTAACGTTGCAAAGCCTGAAAAGCACTGTATTCTTTGCTTTAGACCGCTGACCTGAAAGAAGAAAAGTTATGAAAATAAGCAACTCGATTGAGCTGCTCGACTGGTTTAAAGAGTCCGTGAATATTGACTCTGATTACTCAATTGCGAAATTGTTAGGTTTCTCCAGACAGTATGTAAGTCAAATTCGAAATGGAAAGATAGAATTCTCCGACTTTAAGGCACTCGAATTGGCCGTACTTGCAAAGCACCCAGAACCGCTGAAAGTCGTTGCTGCTATTGAGGCTGCGAAGGAAGAGAGGGCAGGAAACCCCGATAAGGCGAAATTATGGCGGGAGCAAGCCGCATGAGCTTTTTCACCCCACCCCATTCTAAAGGTTACAAAACATACAAACCCAGTCATAGCAAGGGCTACATAGGTGGTCGATACTTGATAGGTCGATTATGTTAAATAGAGTTCAAACCTATTTAACCAACATCAATCGTCTAGTTAATGTATGACACAGACAAGCCTCTTTCGCTTTGAACCCATCAATCTTACCCTCGTACAGAGCAAAGCGTTCATTACGGTTCATCGTTAAAAGCTTGTAGCTAGGCATTTACTTTTTAAAACCTTGAGTCACTCTCACAAGGGTTGCCATCGTTATCACCGTCCATTTTTGTATTCGGACAATTTCGAATGAAAAACACAGCTTCTTCTCGTGATCTCATTTGGCTACAGTACTGGCGCCCATCACACTTGAATGTTTGTCGTGGCGTGGTGTCGAATGCGGTGTCTGGGATTTGTTGAATAGCCCTTGGACTGCCGACTTGTTCGGTAAAATCTAAATAGTTAAATACTAGAACCGACATTACCCCAACCACTAATACAGGCACTAGCTTATTCGCACCGGGCTTGTTGGTGCTTTTTGAGGTTTCGAATTTCTTCGCGGCAACTCCCTCTATACGAGCATTTGTCGCGCGCATTTTCCCTTCATGCCTTTCAACTTCAAAGTAAATATAGTCGCCTTGTTTTGGCGATCGACTCATGTGCTTAAGCGTTGAAATGTGAATGAAGGTATTTGATGAAAGCTCTGGTGCGCTGATGAAACCGAACCCTTTATCGTCATTCCAATTGACTAGTTTACCGCGATACATGTGCTCGTCCTTGTTAGCAAATAAAGCTGCGATATTACAAATAATTACCAAGAAAATCTATAAAGCGCTTTGAATATAAAAATTACCCGAGTTACCGCACGTATACTCAAAATTATAACAGTGTGGGCATTAAGGAGAAGTCAATGAAGTACGCAATCATCATCTTAACAGCAGCACTGGCAGGCTGCGCATCCCCTGAACAACAGCAGTCATTTGAACAAGCTATGCTAGAGCAAGCAAACTGCTCTGGTGAGGTTGAGCAAAGTTATCGTATGACCTTTTATAGCTCAGACAAGCCAGAGAATGTGGGTAAAACCGAGCTGCAAAAAAAATGCAACCCGATCCCTACCCATGGTGATTTTGAGAAAAAGAAATAGCCATTTTCGTTAGGTTAAAATAACAAAATAATCAGGGCCTTATAAATAGAGCCCTAATGTTGCATCGAGCAGTAAGCTAATCGCCAATAAAACGATGACAGAGAATGTCAGCACCATGCTCACCACGCGAATCTTCAGCTGCTCATTGCTTTGGGCGATATTGCTTGCGTGCAGTAACCTCCCTAATACTAAGGCGGCACCAAATAGGTGGCAATAATGACTCGCTAAGCCTTGATACTCATTGAGAAAAAGTAGAATCAGTGCAAATGGCACATACTCAATGAAGTTTCCGTGTGCGCGAATAGCGCGTATTAAGCCTTCATCTTCGCCTGTACCTATGGCTTTTTGAGCTTTGCGCCGTGCTTTAACAACATACATACTCAACTGCACGTAAACCAGCGCTAAAATTGCAGCGTAAATTGAGACTATCACCTTAACCCCTTAACAAATCAAAATTTGAGTAAGAACTTACAGGGCTTGGAGTAAAAAGAAAAGTGCCGACGGTAAACAAAATGCGTTTAGCCGCCGGCAGTTGGAGAGGTCGTTTCGATATCATGACTACATCATGATAATTTCTATACCCTTAGTCCTCGAGCAAAAACACCGCGTTCACTTTCGCAGTGACTTTGATTTCACCGATGTTATAAGCATCTTCCACTTTCGCGCTACCGGCGCTATCAGCTCGTACCATCATGGCCTCGACCTGCGGCATTGGGCGCGCGTAATCTTGTTGGGCGCTGATACTATAAACCTTTTCAATGCGGGCGTTGAAACCTTCTGCGTAGGTGTTAGCTTTGGCGTTTGCATCTTTGAATGCTTTTTGCTGCGCTTGGCTAAAAAGCTCATCATGATTGGTTAAACCAAATTGCGACTGCCCTACTTGATTTGCTCCTTGCTGAATAAGGCCTTGCAGAGTTTGCGCATAGCTATCAATATTGCGCAAAATGATGCTGAGGTTACGACTGACTTCATAACCATCAAATTCGTTGGTTTGAGTATCGCGGTTGTAACGCGTTTTGCTGCGCACATTCAGTTGGCTAGCGTGAATATCTTTGCTGGCAACTCCCTGCTCTTTTAACGCCAGAATCATGGCCGCAAGTTTGTCATCAGCCGCTTTCTTTGCCGCAACAACATCCTTGCTGTGTTCATTGACACTGACATTCAACGTGACCTTGTCGGGAGTGCCCCACACCTCCCCTACACCAGTAACTTGAACGTGAGGCTCATCAGGGATGCTGGCGGCATGAGCACCGAATGCGATGCCTGATGTAAGTATTAGAGAAATAAGCTTTTTCATGTTTTTACCCATTAGCAAATAATGCTATCCAGTTTAGGGTGAAAACGTTAATTGTGCCTGAATAAAAAAGGCCAGCATGACGCCGGCCTGTTATTAAATGTTATCCGAGTTTATCGGAAGCAACGCGGTATTTGGGGTCTTCAATAACATTGATCTCGACTAAATCGCGCGCTTTATGCAGTAGTTGCTTACAGTCAGGGCTAACATGACGTAGGTGTAAGGTTTTACCTTGCTTGGTGTATTTCTCAGCGAGGTTATCTATAGCTTCAATGGCACTGTGATCGGCAACCCGGCTATGCTTGAATTCTACAATGACATCTTTAGGGTCATTCTTAACATCAAATAACTCAATAAAGTTTTTCACTGAGCCAAAGAACAAAGGTCCATGTAGTTCATATACTTTTGACCCCTCTTCATCAATGTAGCTTTCGGTGTAAATATGTTTGGCATGCTGCCAAGCAAACACTAACGCAGAGACAATAATACCGACGCAGACCGCAATGGCTAAGTCTGTGGCCACAGTTACGGCACTGACCAAAAAGATAACGAAGGCGTCAGATTTAGGTACTTTGCGCATAATGCGGAAACTTGACCATTCAAAAGTGCCAATAACCACCATAAACATAACGCCAACCAGTGCCGCCAGAGGCACCATCTCAATATAGCTTGCAGCAAACAAAATGAAGGCCAGTAGCATCAGAGCCGCTGTCACACCAGACAAACGACTGCGGCCACCTGAGTTGATATTAATCATTGATTGGCCAATCATGGCACAGCCACCCATCGCGCCAAAGAAACCACAGGTTAAGTTCGCTGCGCCCTGGCCCATGCATTCTTTATTACTTTGACCACGGGTGTCTGTGATTTCGTCAATTAGCGTAAGCGTTAGTAACGACTCGATTAGACCAATGGCGGCAAGAATCACGGCGTATGGTAGGATGATTTGGAATGTTTCCCAGTTGAGCGGCACTTGAGGAATATGGAACTCAGGCAAACCACCGGCGATTGTGGCGCTGGCATCACCGGTCATATCTTTAACAAAGTCGATAACCGTGCGGGCTTCTAAATCTAACCCTAAAACTAAGCCCGTCACCACGACAATCGCTGCCAAACTTGAAGGAATAGCAGTGGTTAGTTTAGGTAAAAAATGAATAATAGCCATGGTCAAAGCAACCAGGCCCAGCATGGTAGCCATCATTTCGCCTTGCATCCACTGCATTTGGCCATCGTCGCCAAGTACTTTAAATTGGCCAAGTTGAGCGAGAAAGATAACAATGGCCAAGCCGTTAACAAACCCCAGCATCACAGGGTGCGGCACCATACGAATAAACTTACCAAGTTTAAAGACCCCAGCAAGAATTTGCAGTATGCCCATCAACACCACCGTGGCAAACAGGTACTCTACCCCATGGGTCACGACGAGGGAGGTCATGACAACAGCAAGGGCACCGGTGGCGCCAGATATCATGCCCGGGCGACCGCCTAATAAAGAAGTTATTAGGCCAACAATAAAGGCTGCGTATAAACCAACCAGAGGGTCTACTTGGGCTACAAAAGCAAAGGCAACGGCTTCGGGTACCAGCGCTAGGGCCACCGTTAATCCAGACAATATATCGTTTTTAGCAGAGCTTGGGGCTTTGCTTAATAAGTTAAACATTCATTCCTCGTGTACGTTAGGCAGAGCTCTTCGAAAAGGCCGCAGAGTCTAGCAAAATACCGAGAAATTAACAATTGAGTAAAAAGCTGAAGGCAGGCTTACTGCCACTTTTACAGTGGCAGTGCGGTGGAGCGCTTAACACAGGTCATAGTCACATTCGAATGTACTTCTTGCACATAGGGAAGGCTTAATAAGTGGTCTCGAACGAACTGTTCATAGCCTTCAATGCCTTTGGAGATAATACGCAGCATAAAGTCCATGGTACCGGCCATGGTGTAGCATTCTGTGACTTCATCATAGCTCATAATCAGCTTTTCAAAATCTGCGAGCTGGTCTCGGCCATGGTTAGACAAACGTACATGGGCGTATACCAGCATATCGAAGCCAAGCTGCTTCTCATCTAGCAAGGCCACTTTGCCTTTGATATAGCCCTCCTGCTCAAGACGTGCAATACGGCGCCAACATGGCGATTGGGAAAGGCCGACTTGATCGGCTATTTCGGCGGTCGATAAACTGGCATCCTGTTGCAGCAATGCCAAGATCTGACGGTCAACTTGGTTTAATGACATTGATTTTTCTTTTTTAATTGTGAATTAGGTAAAATTATACATAACGCAGGGGTTTTCGTCTGTACTTTTTAACCGAATTTTCCGCTAATAAACGGGTTTTTAAGGCGCTCTTGTCCTACCGAGGTCTCTTCACCATGACCGCTAAGCAATCGATAGTCATCATCTAGGCTAAGCACCTCTCGTTTGATAGAAGCGATTAATGTCGGGCCGTCGCCTTTAGGAAAGTCCGTTCGCCCTATTGAACCTTTAAAAATCACATCGCCAACAACGGCAAGCTTATGACTATGACAAACAAAAATCACGTGCCCTGGCGTATGTCCTGGGCAATGGCGTACTTCAAATTGCTGCTCACCTAAACTTATTGTTTGCCCATGCTCGAGCCAGGTATTCGGCAAAAAAGGCACTTGCGGCGCAAAGCCAAACATCTGAGCCTGCTGCGCCAAGGCATCAAACCAAAATTGCTCATCTCGTTGCGGGCCAACAATGTCGATTTGGTAATGTTTGCGCAATGTATCCGCTGCACCAACATGATCTAAATGGCCATGAGTTAACCAAATTACACTGGGCTCAATGCCGCGCTGTGTTAACGCATGGATGATTTTATCACTATCGCCACCGGGGTCGATAATAGCGGCCTGACCACTTTGTGCGCATTGCAATATGCGGCAATTTTGCATAAAGGGGGTAACAGGAATGGTGGTAATTTTCATAAGTTAAAACTGCATTAATATTGGGTAGTGCAAATAATGCTGATCATAATACGGTGTTTGCGCATAAAGCCAAGCTCTGCGAGCATCATTGTCGTTTGCAAAGTCTTCATCTTCAAGTTTGGCATTGTAACGCTCGGCGATATCCGGGTTGGACTCAAGCATTTGCTGGGCATATGGAGCAAGTGCATAGTTCTCAACATACTCAGTGCGCTGAAAAATACTGTGGAAGAAGCCCCACTGGAACAATGAGTCTGGTGCCTCTGGGTGAAGCATATGTGTAGCCAAAAGCCCTAAGGGTTGTTTCGTGCTTACCTTCAGCCACTGTTTATTTACTGGCGTTTTAGCCGTGCTGTAATCAAACTCTGCACTAACGCGAAAGCGTCCCTCAAATGGTGCTTGAGCAAATTGATGATTAATAATACGTGCTTGTGCCAATGGCAACTCGATGTCTGCTGTAACAGCCTCTATTTCAACCCCCTGCATTTTTAAGGTCGCGATCACATCAGTATACTGGCGTGGAATATAGAAAGCCTTGGGCACATCAACCTCGGTTTTTACCTCCTTTTGCCAGAAGATGGGTAACGCATCATAATGCTTAGGTTTGCCTAAATAACGTACTTCTTTAGCACCCGTTGCTGTGCTTTCATAGTAATCATAGGCAATCCCCTTAAAGGCAATGGTATCAGGCTCTTTGGCATAGCTACGTTCAACAACGAGGCGTTCTTGCTGCTGCGCTTTAGACTGTGCCACGGCCGCGCTGATATCATCGCCATGGCGGGTCAAGGCCGTGATAGCGCCATCAATGAGCACATAAGTACCCAATACCCGTTGCTTATAAGGCTTAAGCGAATGGTTTTCTACCAAAATGGTGGGTAAATGGCGTAACTCGCCCCAACCATTTGAATAGCGAGGTCCAGCTACCCACCCAGCAAGACCTTTAGCAAAATCCATTTTATCCATGACAAACACTAAAGGCCCTGGAATATGCCCCATTTCTTCAAGTTTCTGATCAATAACAGGCGCTATCCATTGATCCATCGCGGCTGTCACTTTTGGTGTGGCGCTGGCGAATGTTGGCGCATAACCATAGGTAATATCGTATTGATAATCTGCGCCATCGGTAACATGAATATCGAGGTACAGACTGGGTTGATACTGATTAACAACCCCTGCTAATGCGCGCACGCCTGGGGTATCAAGCTTAGTAAAGTCACGGTTTAAATTGAGGTTTTGACCATTGGTTCGAAAACCCATAACAGCAGGACCGCGCTGGTTGATGCGATTATAGGCACTGGCACGCTCGTGACCGTCGACGTTTAAAATCGGTATAAACAGTAGGTTAACGCTTTTTAAGATATCCAATCGTTTACCGGTGGCAATGTCTCGTAACAACATAAAGCCTGCGTCTTTACCGTCAATTTCACCACTGTGAATACCCGCTTGAATCAATAACGTGGGTTTGTCGCTATTAGCAATGTGCGCCGCGCTATTATTTCCTTGCTCGCTGGCAACCAGCATATTGATATCACGGCCAGCGTCACTTTGGCCTATTTTAACTAGGCTGAACTGCGTCGGGTTGGCCTGTTGTAAACGCTTTAAATAGGCCATCGTCGCTTGATAGTCGGGAGAGATCATTCCCCCAGAGTGTTCAAACGCCGTGGTTAACACGCCTTGTTGCTGCATCAACGCTTCGCTTTGGCCTTGCCAAGGGATCAGTTTGGGCAAGTGGGCATCAGCGGCTAGGGCCGTGGCTAATAACAAGCTGGTAAACATAATACGCTCTTTTTGTTGTTGTTTTGCTGTATTTGAGTATAACAAGGGGGCTTTAAAGGTGGCCAGGATTGCGACGAAATGGTAGTTTTTCGCTATGACGTTGGCACTGAGTGCAAATTATGAAAACCATTCTTATCACTGGCTGCTCTAGCGGCATAGGCTATTACTGCGCTAAACAACTGCAAAAGCGCGGTTACCAAGTGATCGCTAGTTGTCGCAATGTAGACGACGTACGTGCTCTCAACGAACAAGGCATCACCTGTGTGCAGCTTGATTACACCGACACTGACTCTATTGAACAAGGGCTAGCCGATGCCCTGGCTTTTAGCGGCGGTAAACTAGACGCCTTGTTCAATAATGGCGCTTATGGCCAACCTGGCGCTGTGGAAGATTTACCCGTGGCAGCACTGCGCCGGCAATTTGAAACCAATGTTTTCGGTTGGCATCACCTTACTCAATTAGTATGTAAAAAGATGCGCCAACAAGGTCATGGCCGTATCATCCAAAATTCATCGGTGTTGGGGTTAGTCACCTTACCCTATCGCGGCGCTTATAATGCCAGTAAATTTGCTTTGGAGGGATTAACAGATACCTTGCGCTTAGAGCTACAAGGTTCCGGCGTATATATTTCTTTGATTGAGCCTGGGCCGATCAGTTCGCGCTTTCGTGATAATGCACTGCACGCATTTTTAACCTCAGGCATTGATATCGAAAAAAGTGCGCACCGAGATAATTATTTAGCGCAGCAGCGGCGGTTGGAATCCACCAGTGGCCCTCAGCCTTTTACCCTTGGACCTGAAGCGGTTTATAAACGCTTGGTGCATGCGTTAGAATCGCAACGCCCGCAGGCTCGTTACTATGTTACCACGCCCACCTATCTATTCGGTTTTCTTAAACGTATTTTACCAAGCAGCTGGCTTGACTGGGTGCTTACCAAGTCGCGCTAATGGCTATAGACGTGATTTTCAGGCATTAAAAAAGGAGCCAAAAGGCTCCTTTCTTCTGCTAACACAGGTAGATTAAGCTGAAAGACCTTCTTTCGCTTTAGCTACTAATGCTGCGAATGCAGTTTGGTCATAAACAGCGATATCTGCAAGGATCTTACGATCGATTTCTACAGAAGTTTTCTTAAGACCGTTGATGAAACGGCTGTAAGACAAACCATTTTGACGAGCTGCTGCGTTGATACGTGCAATCCATAGTTGACGGAAAGTACGTTTCTTCGCACGACGGTCACGGTAAGCGTATTGACCCGCTTTAGTAACCGCTTGGAAAGCTACGCGGTAAACACGTGAACGTGCACCGTAGTAACCTTTAGCTTGCTTTAAAACTTTCTTGTGACGTGCGCGCGCGATAGTACCGCGTTTTACTCTTGCCATTATTCTATACCCCTATTAAGCGAATGGTAACATACGAGAAACTAAGCCGTGATCGTTCTTGTGAACCATTAGCTTAGGACGTAGGTGAAGCTTACGCTTAGAGGTTTTCTTGGTCAGAATGTGACGAAGGTGCGCTTGTTTACGCTTGAAACCACCAGAAGCAGTTTTCTTGAAGCGCTTAGCGGCGCCACGGTGTGTTTTTAGCTTATAAGCCATTGCAATAACTCCAATTGATATTGCTTAAATTTAGCAAGCAGGCGGTTTGAGTTCACAAACACTTTTTTGGCCCAACTTACTCCCAAAACCGGTGAGAGCGCTTAAAAAAGCGCCCTACTTCAACCGGATAGATACAGGTGCCACTGACTTAGAAAATAAGTCATGTGGCTTGTAAACCTGCACTAATTCGTTAAACGCGCGGAGTATACTATTTTTTAGCCACCGGCGCTAGCATCATGATCATTTGGCGGCCTTCCACTTTTTTCGGGAATGACTCGACCTGTGCCAACTCTTGCAGATCATCTTTAATGCGATTCAAAAGCTCGATACCAATTTCTTGGTGGGCCATTTCACGACCACGGAAACGGATCGTTACTTTTGCCTTATCGCCAGCTTCTAAGAACTTGGTTAGATTACGAAGCTTAACTTGGTAGTCACCAATGTCTGTACCAGGGCGGAACTTAACTTCCTTAACCTGAATTTGCTTTTGCTTCTTCTTCTGTTCTTTTTGCGCTTTGCTTTTTTCAAAAAGGAACTTACCGTAGTCCATTACCTTACAAACGGGGGGTTCAGCATTTGGGCTGATCTCTACTAGATCGACACCCGCCTCATCCGCCATTGACTGAGCTTCACTCAGGGACACGATGCCTGCTTGTTCACCTTCAAAGTCAATTAGTCGAACTTCTTTTGCCGTAATATCTTCGTTAATACGATTTTTTTGGACCTGTTGTTGGCCCTTTTTTCCGCCTCTAATGGTACGTTCCTCCAAGAATATTAAAAACTAAAAGGGTGTATTCGATACTGTTTGATACACCCTTTCGATCACAAATTACTGTCTTGTTTTAATTTCATTTGTGATTTTAGTGATAAAGTCATCGACTTTAAATTTACCTAGGTCTTCACCTGTACGTGTTCTTACTGCCACTTCTTGCTGCTCTACTTCTTTGTCACCAACAACTAGCAAGTAAGGAATACGTTTTAAAGTATGTTCGCGAATTTTAAAGCCAATTTTCTCATTTCTCAAGTCGGCTGCGGCGCGAATACCCAGTTTATTCAATTTTTGTACAACTTCGTGCACATAATCAGACTGTTTGTCAGTGATATTCATAATCACCACCTGCTTAGGAGCAAGCCAGGTTGGGAACAGCCCTGCGTATTCTTCGGTCAAAATACCGATAAAGCGTTCGATTGAACCCAGAATAGCACGGTGAATCATCACCGGAGTGCGACGCTCATTGTTTTCAGCCACATAAGTTGCGCCAAGACGTCCTGGTAACATAAAGTCTAGCTGTACTGTACCACACTGCCACGCTCGCTCTAAGCAATCATACAAAGTAAATTCAATTTTCGGACCATAGAAGGCACCTTCACCTGGTAGGTATTCGAATTCAATGTCTTTATCGCTCAATGCCTGCGCCAAGGCTTTCTCGGCTTTATCCCACAATTCATCTTCACCGATGCGCTTTTCCGGGCGTGTAGAAAGCTTTACAACAATCTTTTCAAACCCAAAGGTCGAATAAGTGTCATAAACCATATCGATACACGCCGTCACCTCTTGCAAGATTTGCTCTTCTGTACAGAAAACATGAGCATCGTCTTGAGTAAAGCCACGTACGCGCATCAAACCGTGTAACGCACCCGATGGCTCGTTACGGTGACAACAACCAAATTCAGCCATACGCAAAGGCAAGTCACGGTAAGATTTCAAACCTTGGTTGAAAATCTGCACGTGACCAGGACAGTTCATTGGTTTAATAGCATACTCACGTTTCTCTGACTCCGTGGTGAACATGGCATCGCCGTATTTGTCCCAGTGGCCTGATTTTTCCCACAGTCCACGGTCCATCATTAGCGGCCCTTTTACCTCTTCATAGTCATATTCGCGCAGTTTTTCGCGAACAAACTCTTCGAGCTCGCGGTAAATGCTCCAACCATCATTGTGCCAAAACACCATACCTGGCGCTTCTTCTTGCCAGTGCCATAAATCGAGGGCTTTACCGATTTTACGGTGATCGCGTTTTTCCGCTTCTTCTAAGCGCTGCAAGTAGCCTTTAAGTTGCTTTTTATCACCCCATGCGGTGCCATAAATACGCTGCAACATTTTATTGTCAGAGTCGCCACGCCAGTATGCACCGGCTACTTTCATCAATTTAAAGTGCTGACAAAAGCTCATATTAGGTACGTGAGGACCACGACACATATCCACGTACTCTTCGTGGTGGTATAAACCAGGGCGGTCATCTTTAGCGATATTCTCGTCTAAGATTTCAACTTTATAAGGTTCGCCACGTTGTTCAAACGTGTCGCGGGCCTGTTGCCAGCTCACGGTCTTCTTAACCACGTCGTATTTGGTTTTCGCAAGTTCTTTCATACGCTTTTCAAGCGCTTCTAAATCTTCTTGCGTCAGCGAGTGCTCCATATCGACATCATAATAAAAGCCGTTGTCGATAGTTGGACCAATGGCCATTTTTGCATCAGGATACAATTGCTTAATGGCGTGGCCGATAAGGTGCGCACAGGAGTGACGGATAATTTCTAGACCGTCTTCATCTTTTGCGGTGATGATCTCTAACCGTGCGTCTTCGCTGATTAAATCACAGGCGTCAACACGCTCACCGTTAACACGCCCAGCGATGGTCGCTTTGGCAAGGCCTGGGCCGATGTCTTGTGCTACGTCTAACGTGGATACAGGGTTTTCGAATGAACGCTGACTGCCGTCAGGAAGAGTAATTACTGGCATGTTTAATCCTTGTACAGTGGTGACACCTACGCCGCGCCACGTGTATTTATTTGTCTATTTAATAAGTCTAATCAACGCTTATACCAACAAGCATTGCGATGATACTGCCGCCCACAAAGCGTGAGCAAGGCGCTATTTTGGCGCGCTATAGAGGTAAATACAAGGCTCGTCTGCTAATTTTCTTAACAAATTTTGTATGCGCTTCTGATATACTAATGCCATTGATAAAAAAGGTGATATTTGACTATGCATACTTGCGGCGTAGAAATAAAAGGCAGTGAAGTTTTACTATGCCTTCTAAGTAAAGAAAATGATGTGTTTGACATCCGTGATGTGCGCCAAACACGTTTTGTTTTAAGCGATGCCAACGATACTGAAGAAATCCAAAAGTTTCATCGCGACTTTAAAAAGCTGATGGAAGATTACCAAGTGGATGCTATCGCCATCAAAGCGCGACCTCATAAAGGTAAGTTCGCTGGCGGCGCGGTTGGCTTTAAAATGGAAGCGGCACTGCAGCTGATAACTAACTTAGATGTGCACATTATTAGTGCCACAGAGATGAAAGAACAGCTTAAGCGCAATCCATTACCTATTGAGTTTGCTGATACGGGACTGAAGAAGTTTCAAGAGCAAGCCTTTATGACGGCGTATGTCGATATTATGCTGCGCACTTACGCTAAACAGTAATCCCCCCGACAGTAACAGGCCGCAGAAATGGCCTGTTACGTCATCGCCCGGTAATAATCTCTAACGCATGCCTCTCATCCATGTCCAACTCCTCGGCTAAAGAGCGCGGTGTCGCGTCAAAATGCGCAAACGGGTGTTCATTTTCATAGTGTTCGCTGAGGTGTTCTAACACCTTCGGGTGAATATAATACTGTTCGCAAATGTTCGCGGTATTGCCTAATTGCTTGGCAACGAGTTTAACCAGTTGAGACTTAAATTTGCGCCTTGGGTGCGCCTGTACCTGCTCTGCGGCTACGTGGGCAAAGCGTACCGCCATTCGCGTCCCCGCCCAGGTACGATAATCTTTGGCACTAAAGTGGCCGCCAAAAACACGGTGGATAAATTCGTTAATATCATCACTTTGCAGGTCATGCCATTGGCCTTGTTGATAATAACGTAGCAAGCTATACCCTTGTTGCTCTGCACTTGAAGCCACTAATTCAGCAAGCTCAGTATCGTCAATGCGCACCTCTCGGTGTTTTGCGTGTTTACCTTTAAAGCTAAATTGTACATGGTCGTCTTTAATATCCACATGCTTGCGTCGAAGCGTGGTTAACCCACACGTTTCATTGGCTTTGTAATAATTATTATTGCCTACACGAATCGCGGTAAGGTCTAAGATTGCGCACCCAAGCGCGCACACTTTGTCTTTCGTCCAATCAGGTTCTGCCAATAAGGATAAGCATTGCCCTCGCGCATTCGGAAGCTGAGCAGCGAATTCACCTAATTTGGCAAATTTTTTTTGCTGTTGCGCCAATTGCCAATGGGCGTGGTAAATGTATTGTCGCTTTCCTTTGCCATCAACGCCAACGGCCTGCACCTTATTGTACTGGCAAGCGCTAATACGTACATCACGCCACATAGGAGGCACAACCAGCTCTCGCATTCGTTTTAAGTAAGTACGACTGGTTATCTTTTCCTTATCAAGATGGAAGTATTCAAATCCTTTTCCCCGTCTACGACGCGTTGTCGTGAGGGTATTACACTCGTGATAGGTTGTGCTTGGGGCAACGTTACAATCCATTTTTCTTCCTTCTTTTTCCGATAATAGCTACTACGCAGCACATCTTCACCTGGCGCACTGTGAAAGGTAAAAATAATACGCTTTGTTGGCTGTACGACTATGACGTTTTTACCGCCTGCAATTGAAAAGCTTTCATAGTTGCCCATGAAAAAGGCGTTGGCTTACACATTTCAAGCGTTCGAAGACAAAGTTAAAGTACTGTTTAATAATGGATTTTTATCCATCCCCTCGATTTGGCACAAGCATTGCTCCTATTAAATCGAATTCAAAATTGAAGGAGCACAATTATGACAATGCAACGTTCAGAGAAAATCACAGACATTATCAAAGTACTAAAGGGTGGCATTGATTTTTACTCCGATGCCAAAGACAACATTGATAGTAATGATGTACGTACCGTGTTCCAAAACATGATCGATGAAAAGCACAAAGCGGTGACCGACTTGCAACCCTTTGCCATTGAAGAGCAAGGCGAAATTGAAACCGGCTCAGACACCTTGGTTGATGTACGTAAAACCTACACTAAGGTGATGAGCGCGATTAAGAGTAACGAAGAGCACACGTATATCAAACACCTTGAAGAGGTTGAAGATAAAGTGCTTGAAGAGTTCGACGATGCACTAGAAGAGTCGCAGCCACCTCAGTGCGCACAAGTTCTTTCTCAGCTTCGTGAACGCATGCAAATTTGCCACGATGAAATGAAGGCACTGCAAGAAGCAACAAGCTAAATTATTTCTCTCCCCAAGACGATGTAGCGGGCCCATGGCCCGCTTTTTTATGTCGACAAAAACTAAACCTTTAGTCTAATTCCAACAGAAATCACCTCAAAACAATGGAAAGTGTCGACACTCTGTGCTTGATTAGGTGTTGAAGAACCTAAAATGACAACATCTATCCGGGCAAGGAGGCAGTCAATGCCGCAACAACAAGACAATCACTCCCCTTCACTACCGTTAACGTTGAGCCAATACCAAGGCTCATTTTCAACGCCGCTTAGCGAGCGAACCATCGCCGAGCATCTTGATTATATTGTCGACAAACACCCAGACAATGAGGCGATTGTGGTGCGCCACCAAGGGATCCGTTGGACTTACCGCCAGTATTTACGGGAAATAGAGCGCCTCGCTGCGGGCTTACTCGCTCTTGGTGTGCAGCCAGGGGATCGGGTTGGCATTTGGTCTCCCAACAATATTGAATGGTCCTTGGTGCAATTCGCAAGCGCCAAAATTGGCGCCATTATGGTGTGCATTAATCCCGCCTATCGTCCTCATGAGTTGGCCTTTGCCATAAACAACGTGGGTGTAAAGTATTTGGTGATGGCCGAGCAATTTAAAGCATCAAACTACGTTGACATGATCTACCAGCTTGCACCGGAATTAAAAGACGGTAGCAAAACCACGCTGCAGGCGCTGCCCACTCTAGAGCAGGTTATTATTCTCTCCGAGCAAGCTTTTGCCGGCATGACATCATTTAAGTCGGTTCAACAACTGGGCGAGGATGCGCACTACCAGCAAATGCGGGTTATTGAAGCGCAACTTCGACCTGATGACGCCATTAATATTCAATTTACCTCCGGCACAACCGGAAACCCAAAAGGCGCCACCCTCTCGCACCGCAATATTTTAAACAACGGTTTGCTGGTTGCCCAAGCGATGCACTTTAATGATAAAGACAGACTGTGTATTCCAGTGCCCCTGTACCATTGCTTCGGCATGGTGCTGGGCAATCTAGTGTGTTTGGCCAGCGGTGCCTGTGCGATATTTCCAGCCCCCTCGTTCGATGCAATCAGCACCCTAAGCTGCGTTGAGCAAGAGCGCTGTACGGCGCTCCACGGCGTACCAACGATGTTTATTGCGCAACTAGAGCACCCCGACTTTCAGCAGTACGATCTCAGTACCTTGCGCACCGGAGTCATGGCTGGCAGCACCTGCCCGCAAGAATTGATGCGCAAAGTACACAGTGATTTTCATATGCGCGAAGTGGTGATTGGTTACGGGCAAACAGAGTGCAGCCCCATCAACCATATTACCCAAACCGACGCACCAATTGACAAACAAGTGCAAACCGTGGGCCGAGCAATGGCACACACAGAAATTAAAATTATTGATGAACGCGGTCAAATCGCTGCCATTGGTAGCCCGGGTGAAATTTGTGCTCGCGGCTACTGTGTGATGCAAGGCTATTGGGGCGATGAAGCGAAAACTAACGCCACTATCGACGCTGAGGGCTGGCTACACTCTGGCGATTTAGGAGTCATGGATGAGCAAGGTTACGTGACCATCGTTGGCCGAATTAAAGATATGATCATTCGCGGTGGCGAGAACATTTATCCGCGCGAAATAGAAGAAGTGCTGTATTTGCACGACGCTGTCAGTGATGCGGCGGTCTTTGGTATCCCCGATGATAAATTTGGCGAGCAAGTATGCTTGTGGCTCAAAGCGAAGGACAACCGCGATATCGATGAGCCGCAAATTCGGGCCTACCTAAAAGACCAGCTCGCCTACTTTAAAGTGCCAAAGTATATTCGTATCGTTGAAGAGTACCCGATGACGGTCACCGGGAAATTACAAAAGTTTAAAATGCGCGAAATGATGCTTGCAGAGCTCAAGGAGCAAGCACAAAGCGCGTAGCTAGGTGTCGGCATAGTCACCACAGTGGTGCAAAATTAGCACACTCGTTGCGCTAGGTTTTACGCCGCAAAATCGCTACACTGACGCCTTAAATCAGTTAGTTATGTGTGGTGCTATGCTTTCCTTTTTCGAGAAATTAACCGCCCCTTTTCCCGAGCGCACAACGACCGCGCCACCCAAGGGATTATGGGCTTTTTGCCGTTATTACACCCAAGGCATGGGCTGGCCGCTGGCGGTGATGTCCATCAGCGCCGCCTTATTAGCCATTGTTGAAGTTTCGCTATTTAGCTTTATGGGTCAGCTCGTTGACTGGCTTGGACAGACGACCCCAGAACAGCTGTTAAGCACCGAAACCGATACGCTTTGGTTTATGGGCCTGGTTACTATCGTGCTGTTGCCAATTTTAGTGTTTGTTCACTCAGCCGTTCTCCACCAAAGCTTGCTCGGTAATTACCCCATGGCCATTCGCTGGTTGGCGCACCGTTACCTACTGCGCCAAAGTGTGAGCTTTTATGCCGATGACTTTGCCGGGCGCATAGCCACTAAGGTGATGCAAACGTCGTTGGCGGTAAGGGAAACCGTCATCAAGCTACTGGATGTCGCGGTGTATATTGTGGTGTATTTTTCCGCCATGCTGTTCTTTGTTGGCCAGGCAGATTGGCGTTTAATGATGCCAATTTTAGGCTGGCTTGTAGGTTATATCGCTGTGCAGCGTTATTTTATTCCGCGCCTTAAAGCGGTCGCCGAGCAACAAGCCGAAGCCCGCTCGCAAATGACAGGCCGTATTGTTGACAGCTACACCAATATCGCCACTATCAAACTGTTCTCTCATTCATCGCGAGAGGAGCAATATGCCCGTGAATCGATGGAGCTGTTTTTAGATCCGGTATATCGGCAAATGCGTCTGGTCACTAAATTACAAGTGAGCGTGCAGCTGCTTAACTACGGCTTGGTGGCGGTGATTGCGGCATTGTCGATTTACCTTTGGTCTATTAGTTTAATCAGCGTCGGCGCCATTGCCATTGCCGTTAGTTTAGCACTGCGCCTTAACGGCATGGCGCAGTGGATCATGTGGGAAGTCAGCGCCCTATTTGAAAATATCGGCACCGTTGCCGATGGCATGAACACCTTAACGAAACCCATAACCATAACCGACGCTGAGGATGCCAACACGCTTAAGGTGACCCATGGGCGCATCGACTTTAATAACATCACCTTCAATTATGCCAAGCCAATCACCCCGTCACACCCACCGGTGCTCGATGGGCTATCTCTAAACATTGGTGCTGGCGAAAAAGTGGGGGTTGTTGGTCGCTCTGGCGCCGGTAAATCAACCTTAGTTAATCTCTTACTGCGCTTTTATGATGTCGAGCAAGGACACATTCGTATTGATGATGCGCCGATAAACCAGGTTACTCAGGAAAGCCTGCGCCAACATATTGCTATGGTGTCGCAAGATACCGCGCTGCTGCATCGTAGCGTGCGCGAAAATATCGGTTATGGCTTAGCCGATGCCACGGATGAGCAAATCATCGCCGCTGCGAAAAAAGCAGAGGCATGGGACTTTGTTAGTGAACTGGAAGACAGTCATGGCAACAAAGGACTGGATGCGCAAGTAGGTGAGCGCGGCGTCAAGCTATCAGGTGGCCAGCGCCAGCGTATCGCGATTGCCCGCGTACTGTTAAAAGACGCCCCTATTTTAGTGCTCGATGAAGCCACATCAGCTTTAGACTCTGAGGTAGAAGCCGCGATTCAAGCGAGCCTAGATACCTTAATGGAAAATAAAACCGTTATTGCCATTGCCCATCGCTTATCAACCATAGCGCAAATGGACCGCTTGGTGGTGATGGACAAAGGCCATATTGTTGAGCAAGGCACACACCAAGAGCTTATCGCCCAAGGGGGAATTTACGCCCAACTGTGGGCCCATCAAACCGGTGGCTTTATAGGCACAGACTAATAAACAAGGGGCCATACAAGGCCCCTTTTTCTTGGTGTTGAATATAATATTCACGCGCCTTAAGTGGCAAGTAATTGTTGGCTAAAATGCGATGCGGAGTATCCAACTTTAAAGCTTTGTTATGTGAAATTTAAAGGCAACCTTGCTCTACCTTTGGTAATTCAACTTTATCTAACCCTATGTAAGCGCCACAATAAAAGACGTACTTAGAGCAATGATGATTAGAGTCCGTTATTGTTAAGGTGTTATCTTTGAAGGAAACGTCCAACTCACAATTAATATCGTATTCAGACTCTCTATGACGATAAACGAGCTTGTTGTCGGCATAGTCCATTTGCAGCGGCCCATCAGTGCCTTCAATGGGAGAACCAATACGGCAAATGTGAAAATTAGGCCCCCAAACAACACCTTCTACTGAATAGTAATCAGCAGCTCTTGAAATTTTTACGTAAGTAGATTTAGTTTCTGACTCTTCAGATGAAAAACTGGTTATCTTATCAGTCGCCAAGTAACAACCGTCGATTGATTCTGCATGCACATAAGGCATACAAATCAAACCTAAAAGAGCCATGATTCTTTGCATAGTACCCTCATGAAATATAACTCCTCTTAGGAGCGAGGAATAGTTGGCTAAAATTGTGTAGCGAAGCGCAAGTGAGTCAAGCATTGGCAGTCCAGCACTTAATAAGCTTATTATGTACGCTTGCCAAAGTTTCGCTTAAATTTATTAAACTGATATTCGTTTAAACCTACCAGAATGATTGTATATATACAGAAAACAACTAGTGCACCTATTATTTGCTGCTGTATTGTCCAATCGAGATATTGTATCATTCTGAATGTTACAAACATGAGAGTTGCACCACGAAATATCTTCCAAACCTTAGATTTTTGATTTTTATATTCTCTATGGAGTTCTCTCAAAGCTTCCTCTTTTTCTAATTCCGGTTTTTGAGCTTTAGAGGCCTCGACAGACTTTTCTGCGATTAGTTTTTTAACTAATTCATACCTTTCAGGGTATTGAATTCTGTCAATTACCGATTCTACGTCCTTTAACTCGTCCAAACTCTATTTAGTAAAATCAGGTTCCATCTGTTCTCCGAGTTCATAACGCCGCAATAAAGGGCGGCCAATACGTAGGCTGCTTTGTGTTATTTTGGAGCGCAGCGACAACACAAAGCAACCGGAGTGTTGGGCGTCCAGCCGGTGTATTTTACCGGCGATCTTTCATTGCCTTGCTAAGTTTCATTTTTTGAATGTCTTTTTTAGCATTTTCTCGATCTCTTTCTGCGCATAATCGGCTGCAAGCTCTTTACCTTCTTCCGCAGCAACATCAATTAGCGCATCATAATCATTAAGCTCATGGCAATTTTGGCATTCGAGCATATCTCCCGAAACATACTCTTTCTCAGTATCCCCTTCTAACGAGCAATCACAAAACAAACACTTCAATTCAACTGTAAAGCTTTTATCCTTCATATATCACCCTCCAAAAATCTTTAGTGAGAGAGTTGTTAAAGCTAATAAGAAGCCCAAAACAACAAATAGCCCTTTGTGGTCTTCGACATAATCAGACGCTTTTTTAAGAGGACTTCTAGAAGCCTTTTGCTCCTCAGATTTTCTTTTAGACCTTGCTGCACCAACACCCTTAGGAGTAATCCTTAAACTACCGTATTTCCCACCACCAAGTGTTGCATGCTCAAGCCATTCATGTGCCAAGCACTTATCAGTGGCTTTCTCTAGCTCAGCAAGCGAATATGAAGTTTTGTTTTCCTCATTTATCTGATCTACAAGTTCTTGGTCAACAGAAAGAGTAACGAGCTTATAAGTTGAGCCTGTAGATTCCATATAGTCGATGACGTGATTGAGTATTTTGAACTCCGGCACAGCCTCTCCTTGAAA
>NZ_BCAI01000018.1:0-68968 GCF_001293805.1 Pseudoalteromonas sp. SW0106-04
CTGTTTAAAACTCAGTTTTACTTGACTCACCCAACTCGTTGAAGTGCTTGTTTGTAAGCAGTCCGCCGTGTCGGTGGATGCGCATTATAGGGAGATTCGATTTCCACGCAACCCCTTTTTTAAAGAAAACTGCAAAAAATGGATCGTTTGAACAAAAATAGAACTAAAACTACTGTATTTAACAGTTATAGATCTATTTAGGATCTAAATTGCTACATTTAAGATGTTTTATATAGAGAAGGGTTTAGCTAAATAGCTATATATAGAAGAGCTGAAATTTAATTTTGACCATAAAAAGAAAAAGCCGAGCATAAGCTCGGCTTTTTGTGTCTTTTACGACTTACTCTGCAGACTGTGCGTCTTCTTGAACGTCTTCGCTCGCAACTGGGCGATCTACTAGTTCAATGTAAGCCATTGGTGCGTTGTCGCCTGCACGGAAGCCACACTTCAAAATACGAGTGTAACCACCAGGACGGCCTTCGTAGCGAGGACCAATCTCGCTAAACAACTTACCAACAACTTCTTTATCACGCGTGCGAGCAAATGCTAAACGGCGATTTGCAACGCTATCAGTCTTAGCCAGTGTGATTAAAGGTTCAATTACACGGCGCAGCTCTTTCGCTTTAGGCAATGTTGTTTTGATGATTTCGTGCTTCACCAAAGAACCAGCCATATTGCTGAACATCGCTTTGCGATGGCTGCTGTTACGGTTTAATTGACGACCACTCTTACGATGGCGCATGACCCTATCCTTCTAACTAAACTAAATATAGTGATTTAGATTACTCAGCTAAGCTTGCTGGCGGCCAGTTTTCTAGGCGCATGCCTAGAGACAGACCACGTGATGCAAGCACGTCTTTGATCTCAGTTAGAGACTTCTTACCTAAGTTAGGTGTTTTCAGAAGCTCAACTTCGGTACGCTGTACTAAATCACCGATATATTGAATTTGCTCGGCTTTCAAGCAGTTTGCTGAACGAACTGTTAGCTCAAGATCATCAACTGGACGAAGCAGAATAGGATCGAATTCTGGCTTCTCTTCCTTCTCTTCTGGCTCAGAAACATCACGTAAGTCTACGAATGCTTCTAATTGCTCAGCAAGAATGGTCGACGCACGGCGGATCGCTTCTTCAGGATCTAAAGTGCCGTTTGTTTCCATATCAATGATTAACTTGTCTAAGTCAGTACGTTGTTCAACACGTGCTGATTCGACCGAGTACGCAATACGCTCAACTGGGCTGAATGATGCATCAAGCAACAAACGGCCGATTGGGCGCTCATCGTCTTCAGAGGATACGCGGCTAGAAGCTGGTACATAACCACGACCACGCTCAACACGGATGCGCATGCTGATCTCGCTATTGTCAGTTGTTAAATGACAAATTACGTGATCAGGATTGCTGATTGTTACATCACCATCGTGCTGGATATCTGCCGCAGTCACAGGGCCTACACCAGATTTAGTCAGGGTCAGAAAAACTTCATCTTTGCCTTCGATATTAACTGCTAGACCTTTAAGGTTTAACAGGATTTCAATGATGTCTTCTTGTACGCCTTCTTTCGCGCTGTACTCATGTAAAACGCCATCAATTTCTACCTCAGTAACTGCGCATCCAGGCATAGATGACAACAGAATACGACGTAGAGCGTTTCCTAGAGTGTGACCAAAACCACGCTCAAGCGGCTCTAGTACCACTTTTGAACGAGTTGGGTTGATAGCGTCGATATCGACTAACCTTGGTTTTAGGAATTCGGTTACAGAACCCTGCATTTTATCCTCTCTTAACTCTTAACTTTACTTCGAGTAAAGTTCGACGATTAGTTGTTCGTTAATGTCCGCAGACAGATCAGAACGCTCAGGTAGGCGCTTAAAAGTACCTTCCATTTTCTTACCGTCAACTTCAACCCAAGTTGGCTTCTCACGTTGCTCAGCCAATTCTAGAGCTCCAACGATACGTGCTTGCTTCTTCGACTTCTCACGAATTTCTACCTGATCTTCAGGAGTAACGTTGAAAGAAGGAATGTTTACAACACGACCATTAACCATAATCGCTTTGTGACTTACTAGCTGACGCGCTTCAGCACGTGTGCTTGCAAAACCCATGCGATATACAACATTGTCTAGACGTTGCTCTAGAAGCTGAAGTAGGTTTTCACCTGTATTGCCTTTAAGGCGAGCAGCTTCTTTGTAGTAGTTACGGAATTGCTTTTCAAGGATGCCGTACATACGACGAACCTTTTGCTTTTCACGTAGCTGTAGACCGTAGTCAGATAAACGACCCTTACGGGCGCCGTGCTGACCAGGTGCTGTCTCAAGTTTACACTTAGAGTCGATAGCTCGTACGCCGCTCTTAAGGAACAGGTCAGTACCTTCACGACGACTTAGCTTGAGCTTAGGGCCCAAATATCTTGCCATGTTCTTTCTCCTAACCTATTGTTATACGCGACGTTTCTTCGGTGGACGACAACCATTGTGTGGAATTGGCGTCACGTCAGTGATGTTTGTGATACGGAAACCAGCAGCATTCAATGCACGTACAGCAGACTCACGGCCTGGACCTGGACCTTTAATGAATACTTCTAAGTTCTTCAAACCGTATTCTTGTGCAGCAGTACCTGCACGCTCTGCAGCTACCTGAGCAGCGAATGGTGTAGATTTACGTGAACCACGGAAACCTGAACCACCGGCAGTTGCCCAAGAAAGTGCATTACCTTGACGGTCTGTAATCGTAACAATAGTGTTGTTGAAAGACGCATGAACGTGAGCCATGCCATCAGCAACTTGCTTTTTGACCTTCTTACGACGAATTGGTGCTTTAGCCATAATTTACCCCACCTTATTTCTTGATAGGCTTGCGAGGACCCTTACGAGTACGCGCGTTAGTCTTAGTACGCTGACCACGTAGTGGTAGCGAACGACGGTGACGTAAACCACGGAAGCAACCAAGGTCCATAAGACGCTTGATGTTCAAAGTAACTTCACGACGAAGATCACCTTCTACAGTGTACTTGCCAACTTCTTCACGAAGCGTGTCAAGAGTTTCGTCATTTAGTTCACCGATTTTAGTATCTTCTGCGATACCTACCGCTGCCAAGATCGCCTTAGCGCGGGTTTTACCTACACCATAAATTGAGGTTAAACCAATAACCGCATGTTTATGATCAGGAACGTTAATGCCAGCTATACGGGCCACTAACACATCTCCTATAGTTTAAATTTGGTAATCATCTTCTCGAAAAGCCCGTTAGGATACTCAAGTGATGACCAAACTACAATGAAAAACACAGGCCGAGCATACCACTCAGCCTGCATGACTTGTTTAATTAGCCTTGCCTTTGCTTGTGCTTAGGCTCACTGCAAATCACACGTACAACGCCGGCACGTTTGATTACTTTGCAGTTACGGCAGATTTTCTTAACGGAAGCACGTACTTTCATTACTCAACTCCGTAAACCGACCTTATCGGCCATAGCCTTTAAGGTTTGCTTTTTTCAGCACAGAATCATACTGATGTGACATCAGATGGGTCTGTACTTGTGCCATAAAGTCCATGATCACAACAACGATAATCAAGATTGATGTACCGCCGAAGTAGAATGGCGTTTGCCATGCCATGGTCATAAACTCGGGCACTAGACAGATAAAGGTAATGTACAAGGCACCTGCCAATGTCAGGCGTGTCATTACTTTATCAATGTATTTCGATGTCTGCTCACCTGGACGAATACCTGGAATGAAAGCTCCAGATTTTTTCAGGTTGTCTGCAGTTTCACGCGGGTTGAAAACCAACGCAGTGTAGAAAAAGCAGAAAAAGATAATAGCAGCAGCCAAGACCATTGCGTACAGCGGTTGACCCGGAGTCAATGCTGTGGAAATGGCTTGTAACACGTCAGCTACAGGACCTTCACCCTGGCCGAACCAGCTTGCAATTGTACCAGGGAACAGAATGATACTACTAGCAAAGATTGGTGGAATAACCCCAGCCATATTTACTTTCAACGGCAAGTGTGTGCTTTGAGCAGCGTACACCTGACGACCTTGTTGGCGCTTTGCGTAGTTAACAACAATACGACGTTGACCACGTTCAAAGAAAACCACCAAGTAAGTAACGGCAAACACGATTACCGCAATCAATACCAGTACCAAAATGTTCAATTCACCTTGGCGCGCCATTTCGGCTGTCGAACCAATAGCAGACGGCAGGTTAGCTACGATACCAACAAAAATCAGAACTGAGATACCGTTACCGATACCACGCTCTGTAATTTGTTCGCCCAACCACATTAAGAACATACAGCCGGTTACTAAGCTCACTACAGCAGTGAAATAGAAACCAAAGCCGGGGTTAACAACTAACCCGTCCATCATGTTCGGTAAGCCAGTAGCAATACCGATTGATTGGAACGTAGCAAGCACGAGCGTACCATAACGCGTGTACTGACTGATTTTCTTACGCCCCTGTTCACCCTCTTTTTTCAGCTCTACCATCGCAGGATGTATATGCGTTAGTAGCTGCATGATAATTGAGGCCGAAATATAAGGCATAATACCCAGTGCAAGTACCGAAGCACGCTCAAGCGCACCACCGCTGAACATGTTGAACATTTCAACAATGGTGCCCTTCTGTTGCTCGAAGAATTCGGCAAGTACAGCGGCGTCAATCCCAGGGATCGGCACGAATGAACCTAAACGGTAAATAATGATAGCACCGAGTACAAATAGTAAACGACGCTTCAACTCCGCAAGCCCGCTTTGTGCACTTTGCATATCGTGACCTGGTTTAGCCATAAAGTACTTCCTTACTCTTCTACCTTGCCTCCGGCAGCTTCAATCGCTTCGCGTGCACCTTTGGTCACTTTAAGACCTTTAACAGTGACGGCGCGAGAAACTTCACCAGATTTAACTACTTTAACGAACTGGATGTTCTTCTTAACCAGACCAGCTGCTTGTAACGCGTTTAGATCTACCACATCGCCTTCAACTTTAGCGATTTCGAATAGATTCACTTCTTTAGTCGCAAGAGACTTGCGTGAAGTGAAACCAAACTTAGGTAGACGACGTTGCATAGGCATTTGACCGCCTTCGAAACCAACGCGTACTTTACCACCAGAACGTGATTTTTGACCTTTGTGACCACGGCCACCAGTTTTACCTAGGCCAGAACCGATACCACGGCCCACACGTTTGCCGGCTGATTTTGCACCTGCAGCAGGTGAAAGTGTATTCAAATTCATTCGAATTACCCCTCAACCTTAACCATGTAAGAAACTTGGTTGATCATACCACGTACTGAAGGCGTATCTTCTAGCTCTACAGTGTGGTTGATACGACGTAAACCAAGGCCACGTAATGTAGCTCTATGCTTCGGCAAGCGGCCGATTGAACTACGTACTTGAGTTACTTTTACTGTATTTGCCATGGTGTCTTACCCCAAAATTTCTTCAACGCTAAGACCACGCTTCGCAGCAACTGCTTCTGGAGACTTCATGTTCTCTAGTGCTGAGATAGTTGCGCGAACAACGTTGATCGGGTTAGTCGAACCGTAGGCTTTTGACAATACGTTTTGTACACCAGCTACTTCTAGTACTGCACGCATCGCACCACCGGCGATGATACCAGTACCTTCAGATGCTGGTTGCATGTACACTTTAGAACCAGCGTGACGACCCTTGATAGGGTGCTGAAGTGTATTGCCTTTAAGCTCTACCTTGATCATGTTACGACGTGCTTTTTCCATTGCTTTTTGAATAGCAGCTGGAACTTCACGTGCTTTACCATAACCAAAACCTACTTTACCTGCGCCGTCACCTACTACTGTAAGTGCAGTGAAGCTAAAGATACGACCACCTTTAACCACCTTAGACACACGGTTTACCGCGATTAGCTTTTCAGCCAAATCAGGCTGTTGTTGCTTTGCTTCTACGTTAGCCATTGTCTACTCCTAGAATTGCAGACCGGCTTCACGCGCTGCATCCGCAAGCGCCTTCACACGGCCGTGATATTTAAAGCCACTGCGGTCAAAAGCGATACTTTCGTTAACGCCTTTTTCAGCCGCACGTTCTGCAACTGCTTTACCCACTGCTTGAGCAGCTTCGATGTTGCCAGTGCCTTTAACTGTTTCAGCAATTGCTTTCTCAACAGTAGAAGCAGCAGCCAGTACACTACCCTCAGCACTAATAATCTGAGCATAGATGTGACGTGGCGTGCGGTGGATAACAAGGCGGATTTTGCCCTGTTCAATAAAATTTCTACGTGAGCGCTTAGCGCGACGTAGACGTGCTGTTCTCTTATCCATCGTCCTACCTTACTTCTTCTTAGCCTCTTTACGACGCACGTATTCGTCAGCATAGCGAACACCTTTACCTTTATAAGGCTCTGGCTCACGGTATGCGCGAATGTTTGCAGCAGTTTGACCAACTAGCTGCTTGTCTGCGCCCTTAACAACGATCTCAGTTTGGCTCGGAGCTTCAATCGTGATGCCCTCTGGGATCTCGAAGTTGACTGGGTGTGAGAAGCCTAGCGTTAAATCTAGTACTTTACCTTTCACCGCAGCACGGTAACCAACACCAACTAGCTGTAGCTTCTTCTCGTAACCGTCGTTCACACCAACAATCATGTTGTTGATAAGTGCACGTGCAGTACCAGCTTGAGCCCAAGCGTTAGCAACGCCTTCTACAGGTTTAGTGGTGATTACATTGTCTTCGAATGAAACTTCAACCGCTTCGTTGATAGCACGGCTAAGTTCACCATTCTTACCTTTAACTGTGATGTCCTGGCCTTTTAGCGTGATTTCTACACCGGCTGGAACATTAATAGGTGCCTTTGCTATACGCGACATAGTCCCCTCCGATTACGCTACAAAGCCAATGATTTCACCGCCCACGCCAGCGCTACGCGCAGCACGGTCAGTCATCAGGCCTTTAGAAGTTGATACGATAGCGATACCTAGACCACCCATTACCTTAGGTAATGCGTCACGTTTCTTATAGATACGTAGACCAGGGCGGCTAACACGCTGGATGTTTTCGATTACAGCTTTGCCTTCGAAGTACTTAAGCTCGATGTTTAGTTCAGGTTTAGCGCCTTCTGTTACTGAGTAACCAGAAACATAACCTTCATCAGTTAGTACTTTAGCAACTGCTATTTTCAGCTTTGAAGATGGCATTGAGATAGAAACCTTCTTCGCAGTCTGGCCGTTACGGATACGTGTGAACAAATCCGCAATAGGATCTTGCAAGCTCATTGTCTTACTCCCGTGATTCTATTACCAACTAGCCTTTTTAAGGCCAGGAATTTCACCGCGCATAGCTGCTTCGCGAACTTTAATACGGCTTAGGCCGAACTTGCGAAGGTAACCATGTGGGCGGCCCGTGATGTTACAACGATTACGTTGACGTGCAGGGCTTGAATCACGCGGAAGAGTCTGAAGCTTCAGAACCGCGTCCCAACGCTCTTCATCTGATGAATTAACATCGCTGATGATAGCTTTTAGTGCCGCACGCTTTTCAGCGTATTGGGCAACTAGTTTAGTGCGCTTTGCTTCGCGCGCTTTCATTGAATTCTTTGCCATAACCCTACCCTTATTTCTTGAATGGGAAGTTAAACGCTTCTAACAACGCACGGCCTTCCTCATCATTCTGCGCAGAAGTAGTGATAGTGATGTCTAGACCACGTACACGGTCTACACGATCATAATCGATTTCTGGGAAGATGATTTGTTCACGTACGCCCATGCTGTAGTTGCCGCGACCGTCGAAAGACTTAGCGCTTACACCACGGAAATCGCGAATACGCGGGATAGCGATTGAAACCAAACGCTCAAAAAAGTCCCACATACGCTCGCCACGTAGGGTTACTTTACAACCAATTGGGTAGCCTTCACGGATCTTAAAGCCAGCAACTGATTTGCGTGCTTTCGTGATAAGAGGCTTCTGACCAGAGATTGCTTCTAGATCAGCAACAGCGTTTTCTAGAATTTTCTTGTCAGCTAGGGCTTCGCCCACACCCATGTTTAATGTGATCTTTTCGATCTGAGGGACTTGCATGACAGAGCTGAAACCAAACTTCTTTTGAAGTTCAGCGACTACTTTGTCTTTATATACTTCATGCAGTTTCGCCATCGTCTACTCCAACTATTAAATAGTTTTACCAGTAGATTTGAAGATACGTAATTTCTTACCGTCTTCAATCTTGAAACCTACACGATCTGCTTTACCCGTTTCCGAGTTGTAGATCGCAACGTTTGATACGTCGATAGACGCTTCTTTCTCAACAATACCGCCAGCTTGGTTCAACTGAGGAACAGGCTTTTGGTGCTTCTTGATAAGGTTTACGCCTTCAACAAATACTCGACCAGTTTCAGTAACAACTGAAAGCACTTTACCGCGCTTACCTTTGTCTTTACCGGCCAGTACGATTACTTCGTCATCACGACGGATTTTTGCTGCCATGATCGACTCCTTATAGTACTTCTGGTGCTAGTGAAACGATCTTCATGAACTTTTCAGTACGAAGTTCACGAGTCACAGGGCCGAAGATACGGGTTCCGATTGGCTGGTTGCTATCGTTTAAGATAACAGCCGCATTGCTATCGAAACGGATCAAAGAGCCGTCTGGACGACGAACGCCTTTTTTGGTACGCACAACAACCGCGTTTTTAACATCACCTTTTTTAACTTTGCCGCGAGGAATCGCTTCCTTAACAGCAACTTTAATGATGTCACCAACCGATGCGTAACGACGGTGTGAACCGCCAAGGACTTTAATACACTGCACTTTGCGGGCGCCGCTGTTATCTGCAACGTCCAGCTGAGTTTGCATTTGGATCATCTTAATGTGCTCCGGTGTAGTTACAACTCGCCATAATTCCGTTAAAAATTAAGGCATTAAATAAATTATCCGCTCAATTAACAGGCAACTTTTCGGTTACTTGTGTGCTGAGGGCGGGCAATTGTATCAGTAATGGCGGGCAAAAGGTAGGCTAATTTTTAATTAATTTCTTTACTTAGCTCGGTTAATAAAGGCTCTGAGAGCCCTAAGGTGAGAACTGAAAATTATCGAAAACAGGCTATTTTTCGCACCATCAATTGCTTATAAAAGCATCAAGACACAAAAGTGCCTTGATGCTGCATGTATATATGGGGGGGATTAGCCGCCAAACAAGCCTTTGAGTTTGTCTTTTACTTTTTCTTTGGCTTTTTCTTTCACTTCCTCTTTGGCTGCCTCACCAACGTCCAAGTTAACCGCCACGTCATGGAAAGGACCTTTTATACGAACCGGAATTTTGAAACCGGTGCTGTCATCGGTGGTGCCTTGACCTTCGATTGAATCCACAATCCCCGTTACTAAGCGGTAGTTTACCTTGGTCGCGGAAAGATCCACTTGGCCTTCACCAGTAATACGAATGAGCGGGCTTAGCAACGACAAATCTGAGTTGACGCCAACGCCTTTGGTAAAGTTCATACTCCCCGTCAAAGCGGTAAAGTCTGTCTGCTGTGACTTATCAAAGCCAGTATTAAGGCCTTGTGAAAGTGCGGATGTATTTCCCTTAACGAGTTCCTTCGCCTTTCGCACCAATTCAGCAATGTTCGCTCCTTTAACAGCACCATCGGCAAAACTGAATGCTAATTTGCCAGCCAGTGCATCAACGAAGTCTTGTTGGCTTTGCCCTTCGGTAGTCAGTTGCCAATTAAGCGCTCCTTTGCCCATTAACTTATCAAACTTCACCGCATCGCTAAGAAGAGGCTCAGCATTTATACCACTGAGGTCAAACTGAGTATCGATGTGGTAAGGCTGTCGCGCTGCGTTCAGCGTTACTTTGCCGGTTCCCTGGCCTTCATAGGCAGCGAATTTATCCATACTGAGAGTGGCTACGGCATTATCAAGCTTAATACTGAATTGGTTCTCACCGAGTGTAATATCACGCGCTTTTAAGCCACTTGAGCGAACCACAATATCGGCATCAAGGGCATTCAGGGCAGAAAGATCTATCGGCGTATCATCCCATTCTAAGGGTTGAGCCTGAGAATCATCATTACTTGGTTGCTCGGTATTCGCGGCAGGCTCCGGTAAGTAAGGGTTTAAATCTAGCATGCCCAAATCTACGTTGGCAGTAAGCGCTAAACGCTCGCCAAGGTGAATCGTACTCATACCTTCGATGGCAAGCTGATCTAACGTCGCCACGAGCTTATTAATAGTAAAAGCCTGTCCTTGCAGTTGCATACTGCCCTCTACACGGAAATCATTAAACGCGTTGTCTTTGGCATTAAGCTCAACGCCTTGCCACTTGGCAATGCGCTTCACCGAATCCCCTTGCAACATCAAGGTGCCGCTAATATTTCCACCCTGCTCAGCAATGTTGCCTTTAAATTCCATATCAACAAGCGCAGATGTTAAGTTTTGCGTAAGCGTAAATGGTCGACCTTCGATGGCTTTGATTGGGTTATCCAATTCTATATCAAGGTTAAACCGCTCACCCATGTACGTTATGCCCCCTTCTAGTTCTAAAGGTTGGCGTAACGATTTAAGTAATACCGCTAATTCCAAGTCGCTAATTTGTTGTTTACTACCAGTTTGCCCGTCCAGATAGGTAAGCTGACCACCATAAATAGCCACTTCTCCAAGCTCAATATCAAAGTTGTCTGGCAGCTTGACTTGGCCTTGCTCAGTGCTTTGTTGCGATTGCTCAGTTGCGACCTTATCAAAGAGCTGCCAATTGCCTTGGCCTTGGGCATTTGTTTCCAGCAACACATCCGGCTCACGGATAACAAACTTATCCAGCTTCACTTCACCAGAGAATAAGGTGCTCCAGGGGATATGCACATCCAATTGTTTCATCGTCGCCATATTGGCTCGCGATCCCCCTTCCATATTGCTAAAGCTAACATCATTAAGCTCTAATCGCAGTGAAGGGAAAATCGCTAAGTCTTTATCGCCGGCAATCGTCAGTGTGCGCCCTGTGGTGTTTTGTACCTGCTCTGACACTTTATTGAAGATGGCATCGACAGGAATAAAGAAAGGAATGGCGATGAGTAAGCCGATAATTACGACTATGATTACGCCCAAAACCTTGGCTAGGGTCTTCATGGTGAACCTCGTTCCATTAAAGCAAATGTGTTTAGCATAACCTAAAGTAGTTATCTGTGTAATTGTAGTTAAAGTTCATGAATATAGGATGATAGTTGCTGAGCCAATGTATGCACTGCTTGCGCCATGGTTTTCTCCCAAGGTAGGGCGAAGGTCATACGAAAAAAACGCGCATAATCGATTTGTGGCATAAAGAGTTCGCCAGGCGCAATGGCGATACGCCGAGTAATCAACCGTTGCCATAGCTCATCACTGCAGCCCCCTTGAGGAAGCTCAAACCATAAGCTTGGCCCACCACCGATGTCTTGGTACAAATGCGCAACGCCAAAGTGATTGAAAATTTCATCAACCTGCTGGTACTGCCTTAATAGTTGCGCTCGTAAACGTCGGGTTAAACGGCGATAGTCACCACTGCGATACAAATGAGTAATCAGCTCTTGGCTCGCGATGTCGCTCGCCTCACTAAGCACTGATTTAGTCAAAATAATATCAGCAGCGCAATTACGGCAGAGCATATACCCCAAGGTTAGAGCAAAGGACAGTGTATCACTGTAGTCACATATGCTGATCACCGCTAGAGAGCTATCTTCATCTAAGAGGCTCGCAATTGACGGAGGTCGAAACTCACTAAAACTAAGCTCGCCACGGTCATATTCAATTAGTGCAACATCATGGCGCTGCGCCCAAGCCAACAATGCACGTTTTTGTTGTTCGCTCAGCAGGCGCCCTGTCGGATCTTGATAATTAGGGTTAAAAATATAAGCGCGAATGTCATGCTCTTGTCGAGCCTGATCCAATAATGCCAATTCGGTTTCGAAGTCGGGCTGTATAGGGACACCCACATAAGCTTGAGCGCTGTGGTGCAAATGCGCCAATATAAAAAATGAGCTTGGAGACTCAACTGCCACCTTATGCTCACTCAACCCTAATCCCTTTAACGCCAAAGTAAGTGCCGAACTGCGTCCATGGGTGATCACGACCTCGGCTGGATTTATAAGCTGCTGACTCAACGCATAATGTGTCGCAATTTCTTGACGCAGCGAATCAATACCGGCTTCACGATTGTCTTGGAGTAATTTAAATGGGCGCTGCCTGCGCACACGCTTTTGCACCCGCGTGAGTAGCGCTTCGTTATCTAATACCGTACTTGGCCCAGTGCAGGATAGCGGCACTATATCTGCATCGTTAAAACTGTATTGCACCGCTTTGTGTAACGGCATGGAAATCAGCTCACTTGGGATTAATTTATCACCAAAGTTTTGTTGCGCAGTGCTTTGTTGACGAGCACAAACGTAATAGCCACTGCGCGGCCGGGCCTCAATGAGTTGCTGTCCTTGCAAATGTTCATAAATTTTAGCAGCTGTCGACACTCCAACTTTTCTTTCACGAGCGAAATTCCGGACAGAAAGAAGCCTATCACCCTGTTTTAATTGGCCATTATTAATTAACTTAGCTAGTGCCTCGGCCTCTCGTTGATAGATAAAACTGGGCATCTGTATTGCTTATTTTTCATTTTTATTGTGTCTGTTTTGCTTTTTTACGTGCCATTACACTGGTTGTCAAACGAAAAGGAGCTAACATGACCCTATTAATAGACACACCAAGGCTGCAGATGCGTCATTTCCGACTTGCTGATGCCGAAGCAGTGCGCGCATTTAATGCCAACACCGAAGTCACTCGGTATACCGGAGACCCCGCTCAGATAAGCACCAGCGAACAGGCTCGGCGCCTCATCAAAGACGTTTGGTTACACGAATACAAACGTTATGGTTACGCTCGTTATGCCTTGATACACAAGCAACACAACAGGTTAATTGGATTTTGTGGTTTTAAGTTCAACCCACAACAACAGCTTGCTGATTTAGGCTACCGCATGCTTCCTCAGTATTGGCAACAGGGTCTTGGCTATGAGGCGGCACAAAGCGTCATGACATATGGGCTAACCACTCTCGCATTACCGGGAATTTATGCCGAAGTAGATAGTGCCAACACGGGCTCTGTACGCATTCTGCAAAAACTTGGTTTTACGCACACGGATTCATATCGTCAATGGGGGCTCAACCTACAACGCTATGATTATCTGTGTGCTCCCTATAGTAGATAAGCCTCCAAGCTACTTAAAACAGCAAAGTCAATATTGCATCAACACACAATGTCAGTATGATGCACAGCCCCGCTCAAAGTGGGCTGTGTTGTATCAAGTGGAGTTGTAGTACCAAGCATGAAGAAGTTGCTTATATCCCCATCAAAAATGGCGCTGGGTGAACAAGAAAGTCAGATTTATCAAAATATTTTAAAACAGGCGACCGATATCAGCCTAAATCTAATGGCGGTGAAGGTTGAAAACCACCCAGACGAGTTCTTAGGTTGGTGTTATGAGTTACTTGACGCACTCAATAACCGCCTAAACTACGAGTTACTAGAGCCTCAGCAGCTCCCTTGTGTAAAGAAGCTACACACACTGCTTACTGAAGCCATTAGCTTTTTGCAACTGAAGGCCTTGCGTATTACTCCCTGGCCAGTGCTATGTGAATACCTGCAACAGCAGCAATCACGCGTTTTATTAGATGAACACTTAGCCTTATGTGACTACATCGACAGGTTACGGGAACTGTCGTTAGCTGAACTCAGTAAAGAGGACCGCCTTGTAGTCGCGGGTAAACACCTCAACAGCCATGACCCAGCAGTCTACCGCTTTGATGTCGAGCTCTTTGCTGCAACGAGAAGCAATAAAGCATTTCACCAATTGCTGGCTGATTTCCCAGCTCTTTTTGATCAGGCTTTGGCGCACATTCCACTACAAGGAGAGGTAACGCGCGAGCATTACAGTGCCTTTGTTACAGCCTATCAAAGCATCTTCATCGATGCCGATGAAAAGCCTACACTTGCTCCGGCAACGCGCCTGTTAGCCATGCGCCGACCCGATGTATTCACTCCTGCCAGCCAAGCTAAATTAGATACTTTGTGCGCTGCGCTAGGTGTTGCCAAATTGAGTAACCGCGACTTCGAGCGATATTGGCAGGAGCTGGTATGCACTATAACTCGCCTACCCTGGTACACTATGGCCAGCGGCGACAATGACCTAGAGCAACGCTTGTGTGCCAACAAGGCACTCTTGCCATGCTTATTTTTCTATTTCGCCGAGGATAGTGCACAGCAATCAAACTACTACAAGCTGCTCCATAAGCCGAAGCGTTCATCTTCCAGCAAAGCACCTAGGCGCAGCAAAGAGTCTGCAGCAACGCTGGTAGATAGAGCTTTAGCCGAAGATGATATCCCAGAGTATATTCGCGCCAAGCGCGACTCTATCATCGCCGAAGTGGAGAAAGGCCGCAGCATCAATGATACCCTCACCTTGATGCGCACCATTTTCGGTTAACCCCTCATCCCATACAGAGCGCCGCTCGGCGCTCCAGCTTATCAAGCGCCTCCCCCAGGTTTGCAGCAACAGTACCAGCGCATAACGAGTCACGGTGGTGTGAATTATCTCGGTGCATCCGCATAAAATATGCACCAGGGTCGTGCAACAGATCACTTTGTGAAATCTGGCCATTTCCAAAAATCAATACCAAGCTGTTGAAAAATATTTAATTATTAATTTATTTCATACTCTGGCATGGCCTTTGCCCTGTTTATGCCAACACAGCGCGAAAACGGGAATGAAACAATGATAAAAACAACACGCTGGCAAGCCTCGGGGCTACTCTGTCTCGCCCTGTTGCCTATGACAGGCCATGCTAAGAACAGTCTAACTGCGAATGTGGCGGCTAGTTCAAACTATTATTGGCGAGGGATCACACAAAGTGATGACCAAGCCGCAGTATCGGGCGGCTTAGATTATGCTACGGACAGTGGCTTCTATATGGGAACTTGGCTATCCAATATTGATTTCGGCGAAGCCGCAAGCACTAGTTATGAAATGGATTTGTACGCTGGCTTTGGCGGCACAGCGGGAGAGATCGATTACGACGTTGGTTATATCTATTATGCCTACCCTGATGCCGCTGACGACATTGGTTTTGGTGAGGTTTATGGTTCACTAAGCTGGCAATGGCTGAGCGCAGGGGCGAGCTACCTACTTAATGCCGAAGACGATGCCACCAGTGAAGAAGATATGCTTTATTTAGAGCTCAATGCTAGTTTTCCAGTTTTCACCGACACTGAGCTCGCATTCCACTTAGGCCATTCTAGTGGTGACACCGTTCGGGAGTGGTATGGTGAAGATGATAGTTACTTAGATTATGGCGTTAGCATCAGTAAAGCCGGGTTCACACTTGGCCTGTTGCAAACTGATCTTGATGCTGATGACGATTTGAAAGCCTACGTGTCCTACAGTATGGACTTTGATTTGTAGGTCTTTACCGACTTATTGTTGCTGCAAACCAGGGGCCGTCAGGCCCTTTATCTTTTATTTTTCTCATCAAAAACCTGCTTTAGAGCTTGCACTAATTGAGGATCAGAGTGTTTATTCACTGCCAAGCATAATGGCGTTCGTTGACTTTGCTGTAACTCCCACACCTTGATTACTGTATTGGCCGATAACTCCCTTTGGCGCAGCGCTAAGGTCATCGCAGCTTCGGTATTTAAAATTAAATCTAACCTTCCAGCTAGAAATTTAGTCATGCTGACCTCAATACTAGCCGCCACATCTAAGTGCCGCTCATCACTAAACCCCTGTTGCCGCAAATGCTGATGAGTCCAGCCGTCTCGACTCACTGCGAGCGTATACTGCTTCACATCAGCCAATGAATGCACTTTTATGCGCTGATCATCACTGCGCTTGTAGATAAACATAGGAGTGGGCGCACTGATGGGACAAAACCAGTGAAATAACTGGTGCCGCTGTGCGGTTTTATAAATTGCGAATATACCGTGGTTAGCGCGAGTTTTAGCTAAATTATAGGCTCGCGCCCAAGTAGTAAGGTGAATATCAGCATCAATATTGGCGGCTTCTAAAGCCCCACGCACAGCTTGCGTTGCCCGGCCAACCACCTGACCCTGCTCATTAAGGTAGTTGTAGGGCGGCCAGTGCTCGGTATAAAGCTGTAGCTGGGGCTGCGCAACGACGCTAAAGCTAAGACTCATTGCAATTAGCCACACATAGATGTGATATTTAAGGTACTGCATGGCCTTTAGATGCCTGCCATATTCGATACCATTGCTCATGGCTTAATTCTAGCAGCTGAGCGCCAATTGCACTGCGAATACGCTCAATATTCCCCGTACCTAACACCACAGCAGGCTGGCTTGGGTGCTTCAACAACCACGCATATACCACTTGATCTAGGCCGCTTGCCCCGATTTCCTGTGCGATTTGCTCTAGTGTTTGCCGTAACCTTTGTGCCTTTTCAGTCATACTCGTAAATATCTCGCCGCCCGCCAGCGGCGACCAACACATCGGGTTTATGCGCCAACGTTGACACTGATCTAAAGTACCCTCATCTAACGCATTCATCTGATAGGGAGAGAACTCAATTTGGTTGGTTTGCAGCGGGAAATCCAACCGCGACTGCAATAACTCAAACTGACTGGTGGTAAAGTTAGAAACGCCGAAGTGCAATACATCACCACGCGCTCTCAAGGTATTGAATGCTTCAGCCACTTCATCTGCCTGCATTAAGTAGTCTGGGCGGTGGATCAACAAGCAATCTAAACGATCGGTGTGAAAATGCTGCAGTGACTTTTCAGCACTGGCGATAATATGCTCACGGCTGGAATTATAGTGATTAACATGCCCGGGCACAGCGCGCTTACCCTGCTGCAGCGCAATGCCGCACTTGGTGATGATACGAATTTGTTCACGTACGCTGGGTTTGAGCTTTAATAACTCTCCGAACGCCGCCTCACAGCGATATTGACCATAAATGTCAGCATGATCTGTATCGACAATGCCCTGCTCAATACATTGTTCTACAAACGCGAGGTTTTGTTGGGCGCTGCGCTGCCAATCGAGCATGCGCCAAAACCCTAACACTAAAGGCGAAATTGTTCTGTGTGCCATACTTTGCAACCTGATATTTTTTTGCCACTATAGCACAGCCCATTGGCAGCCCTTCAAGGTACATCATTGTCGTGATCAGTTTATATTTGGTGTTTTACAGCGCATTTCTACTTTGGCAACAGTGGGTGTTACCAGCTGCCAGTGAAGACATCCAGGGCATTGTCTCAACGCCACGGCAATGCGCGCAGCAACTCAGAAAACCTATCACTACGCACACTGACGTCCTACCTCAGCGTATTGAAGTCCTCAGTTGGAATATTTATAAAGCACAACGTGAACAACTACTACCGGATTTAAGAGCGCTGTCTCAGGGCGTTGACTTTGTGCTTTTACAGGAGGCGTTTCGCGACCAACAACTCTTTGCTATCAAGCCTTATGCACGCTTTTCCCCCGGTTTCCGGGGGTGGTCAAAACAAACCGGTACCTTATTGCTCAGTGATTTTCAGCCGCAGCTCTATTGTCGCTTTTACCAACGCGAACCCTGGCTGCGAACACCGAAGGCATCAAGTATAAGCCGTTATGCACTAGCGCAGGGAGGCAGTTTACTTGTGGTGAACCTCCACGGTATCAACTTTACCTGGGGCACCGAAGACTATCAACGCCAACTAAAAACCTTAACCCTGCTCATTGCTCAGCATAACGGGCCTGTTATTTTTGCTGGCGATTTCAATACCTGGAGCCACTCCCGTCAACAATTAGTACAGCAGCTATTAACTCCTTTGCAGTTAGCACCGGTGACCTTATCCCCTGACCAGCGCACGCGTTTTTTTGGCTACGCTCTGGATCAAGTGTGGACCCGAGGGGTAAAAATAAAAAGAGCTCAAGCGTTGGCACGCGAGAGCTCAGATCATAACCCGATATTGGTATCGTTAAGTTTATAGCTTTTTCACGTTATTAGCGCTATCACGATCGACTAATTTAATGAGTGGGTCGACACCTGCAAAACTTGGCCGCTCATCAACGTACAGCTCTAGTGTATTGGCGCCTGAGACCAGCTCATGCTTTTGTAAGTAAATCACTGAATCGTTGGCACTTAACTGTTCAGGGTCAAAGTGGAACAAGCCGATATCCACCAGCTGCTGCATGGGCTCTTCTGTCTCGACCCCCTCACCATTGGCATATACTTTTTTGGCATCAATGCTCAAGGTCACTTTAAACTTACCGCTTTGCTCATTTGTTTCACTCACGACTACATCTTCTAGCGCTAGCTCATACAAAGTGATGCGTTTAAACTGATCATCAATAAAGGCCTGTTCTTGCTCATTCGCTTGCGCTTTGAGGTGACGCAACAGGTCAAGAGTTGTGGGGTAAGGGTTCGTTTGGTACTTAAACTCCTGTAAAAAGTGCCGCAATGCCGTGTTGGTGCGCTTATCGCCTAACCTATCAGCAACCGCCATCATCACCACCGAGCCTTTACGATAGTGCAAATATTGCTGATTTTCAGAGCGATATAACGGCATCTCGCGATAACTTTCCATAGTGCGGCCCTGTAAATAGCGATCTAACTCATATTTGAGGAACTTACGCAGCTTCTGCTCGCCATATTTTTCCGCCATCACTTGCAGTGCACTGTACTGAGATAAGGTTTCAGATATGACCGCCGACCCCTGCACATTGGCGGCACCAACTTGATGTCCCCACCACTGGTGCGCAACCTCGTGAGCGGTTACATAATAAGGCAGGTTAATATCATCTGGGTCTCGCAAGTCGGTGATGAAGCCAATACGTTCAGAATACGGAACGGTGTTTGCGAAGCTCTGCGCAAAGCCACGGTAACCTGGGAACTCGAGGATTCGTAGCTGTTTATGCTGGTAAGGACCAAACTCTTTGGTGAAATAATCGATAGAGTCCTTGGTAGACTGGATCATCGTATCGACATTCCACGGGTGGTCACGATGATAATAAACTTCAATATTGATGCCTTTGTAACGCTCTTTCTTCACCTCTAAGCGGGCCGACATAATATTGTAGAAGTCCACCATAGGCGCATCCATCTCATAGCGATAAGTCCGGCGCCCGCGTTCTTCATCTACTTGTTCACTTTGCAAATAACCTGGGGCGATAGCAAATTGATCAATATCAGTGCTCACCGTGGCGCTGAAATCAATAAAACCGACGTTGGCACCAAAGAAGTTTTGCCCATAATAGCGACTATCCTCGAGGTCATTGGCACGCTCAAGCTCGGGTAAATCACGCTTGCGACGCTCGTTGCGATCCCATAACTGGTAATCAAGGCGATAGCCAAATACCGGTAATAGTTCCGCGTTATTAATAAAGGTGCCATTTTCAACCAAGCTGGTATCAAAGCCGCTATCTTTAAAGCCTTGGTGGGCACGTACCACAGTTAAAGTGCCTTGACGCACCTCCCCTGGCTGCAAAGGTTTTTCGAACTCAAACCACCAAGTGTTGAAGTCATCAATCTTTTCACCTAAGGCACCGCCTTCTAGTTTCACCTGCCATTGTTCACTGTACTGCGGTTTACTCACCAAGAAACGTTCAATCACTTGCTCAGTTGGGTTGGTGAACGTGATATCGGCTTGTGCTTCAATACGTCGGCGCTGCGGATAGATATCAGCGGTAATGTCCACCTTAGTTAACATAGGCACAGGCGCTTCTTTATATTGGCCCAACTGCTTTTCGTATTGCACCTGCAGAGCTTGAATATCGTCTTTGGAGTGAAATTCGTTCAGTACCCGCGTGTTGTGGTATATCCACGCGCCGCTGGCGACAAACATCACCAACCCACAGGCTGCCAATACTTGCCCTTTACCGCCTAAGTTATAACTGAGCAGTCGTATACGCGCCAATAGGCTTTGTTGCGGACCTCGGTGCCATAAGCCGTAGCCTAATGCTGCCAAAGCTAAGGTCATACCTAACCAATACACATTGTACCAATGCACTGCATTAAGAAAGTGACCGTAAGTATTCAAATCAGAATAAGGAGCAGCTGGGGAGCCGGCAAAGTCATACATGTTATGACTAAAGCCATAGTTGTTAAGGATCAAGCTTACGGCGTAATAGACAATAAACAGTACCATGCCCACATATTTATTGGGGCTGATCACTTGGAAGAAGAAGGCCAACACTGTGGTCATAAATAAAGGCACCAAGGTTAAGTAACCCAAGCGGAATAAGTATTGACCCAGTTCGATATTAAAGTGACCTTTGATCAGCTGATAACTAATAGTGAGCGCCATCCCCACTACATATAACATCACTAATACAGCGGTCACAGCGGTTAACTTCGAGCCCCAAAACACTAAGTTATGTGCTGGGTAAGAATCGATGATATCGCCAAACTTTGAGTTGCGTTCACGCCATACCACTTCAGCAGAGTAGTACACCAACACAATGACCATCAACACGCCCATGGCCCCTTGAATAAGGGGAACCATAGTTTGTGTCAGCGGCCAGTTGGATACGCCATAGCTGACCCCTGGTGCGAGTAGCGGAGCAATCAGCATAAACAGCGTGATGGTCGCTAAAATCAAAAACGCTGGGCTCATTAATACCTGAGCAAACTCAAACCGGGTGCGCATCATAAACTGACTGCGGGTATTAATGCTCTGTACTCGCACCGAGATATTGTTGGCTAATGCTTGTTGCGCGCGCTTACGCATTGATTGCGATACACCTGGGCGCTTTTTATCTTTACCTTGGCTTTGATAACCACTTTTGAGTCCTAGCAGCGCAAACACGACTCCTGCGACAGCGAGCCATAGCACGCGGTTATACAGCAGGTAGCTGGAAAAAGGTAATAACAGTTCATTCTTCTCAACCGTGGTCCAATAACGCGTTACATCTGCAAATGCACCATAACCAAAGGGGTCTAATAATGCCGCCCACACCCGTACCGACGGCTCTTCAAAATACACCGAAAGGGTCGAATAAGTGAGAAATAGAATCACGGCGGCAATATATACAGCCATCATGGTACGAAAACGCAGCGCCGCTACATGACAAAACACCGCAATCACAAACAAAGTGGGTAAAGCAAGGACCAGATAAGGCTGCAGGTAGTGAGATAAATGCTGCTCGCCCAGCAGCTCGGCTGGCGACCAACCAAGCATGACGCCAAAAGCGCTCCCCGCAAACACACCTAAAGGTACAAACAGCATTACCACCGCAGTCACCACAAAAGAGCCTAAAAAGTGACCCAAGGTGTAAGCCTGCTTATTAAAAGGCTTGGTGTACACCAGCTCTAGCATGTTTTCAGTATCGTTGCGTAAGCTGGATGAAGCGACAAAGTTCACCACCGCAAAAAGCACGAAATTCAACGCCACAACTTGCACAAACGCATTCACAAATGGGCCGTTGAGATGCACGTTAGAACCCCACAACGGGAGGTTATCGCTCATGGTCATGGCAAACGAAAGTAGGAAAAACAATAAACTACAAACGTAAAAAGATGGCTGGCGCAAAAAATAGCGCAGCTCAAAGGTGAGCATTTTAAGTAACATATGCCCTCCTACGCCTGTGCCGCTGCACGTTGCTGGTATAAAGTCGAGAAATACACGTCTTCTAAGTTACTGGGCACGGCCTCAAATCCTTCCGGCGGCGCATCGGCAAATACATGTAAAATAGTATTGCCAGCAAACAAGCGTTTAGAAATCACCGGTAGATGCTGCTCAAGCTCTAACGCCTGCTGTTGATTGGCCACTTCTTTTCGCCAAATCTGGCCATTAAGCTGATGGGTCAAATCGATAGGGTTGCCTTGCAGGAGAATTTCGCCACCCGCTAGCACCGCCATGTTAGGGCATAACTCACTGACATCATCAACGATGTGAGTTGATAAGATCACCACTTTTTGCTCACCCAAACTAACTAATAGATTGTGAAAGCGATTCCGCTCTTCAGGGTCTAAGCCCGCAGTCGGCTCATCGACTATCAGTAGGTCAGGGTCGCCAAGCAGCGCTTGAGCAATGCCAAAGCGTTGGCGCATGCCTCCTGAAAAACCACTCACTGCTTTCAGTTTATGCTCATACAAATTGGTGTGCGCAAGTAGGCCATCGACCACTTCTTTACGCTCTTTGGCGTTGTCTAAACCTTTTAATATCGCCATATGATCGAGCAAATCTGCTGCACTAACTCGGGGATAGACGCCAAAATCTTGTGGCAGATAACCCAGGCGGCGGCGCACTTCCTGCGGCTGTTTAAATACATCCAGTCCATCAAACTCGATGGTGCCGCTATCCGCTGTTTGTAAGGTTGCAATGGTGCGCATCAATGATGATTTTCCGGCACCGTTCGGCCCAAGGAGCCCAAACATGCCTTTAGGGATTGTTAAATTCACTCCTTTGAGCGCTTGCACGCCATTGCCATATGTTTTGGTAAGGCCTTGAATCGAAAGCACGGGGTATTCCTTTTTATATTTATTATTAGTGCCTAGGGTTATACCACAGGGGAAAGCGGGTACAAAGATGAACGCGACGTTAATATGTAAGTAAATATGATGTAGACAGAAATACCATTCGGACCTAGGCTAAATTCACCACCACCATTGAGCGAGTACACTATGCAGCCCCACCAACATACCCCGTTAACCGACTTTATTGAGTACCCTGCCGCGCAAATGCTGACGCGTGCGCAGGAGTTTTTAGACACCGCCAAACGTCGCCATAGTATTCGTAGTTTTAGCGGCCGTGCGGTTGATAAGCGCATTATCGAAACCTGTATTCAGGCGGCAGGCACAGCGCCGAGTGGAGCTAACCACCAACCCTGGCACTTTGTCGCTATCAATTCCGAAGCCGTAAAAAAGCAAATTCGCGAGCAAGCAGAGCAATTAGAGCGCTCGTTTTATGAGGGCCGCGCTGGGCAGCAGTGGCTAGATGCACTCAAACCTTTGGGCACCGATGCGCAAAAGCCATATTTACAACATGCGCCTTGGTTAATCGCGGTATTTAGCCAGAAAAAAGGCGGTTTACACACCGATGAGCAGCAACCCAATTATTATGTTCACGAGTCTGTTGGGCTCGCTACAGGCTTTTTAATTCAAGGCTTACATCGCGCCGGGCTAGCCACCCTCACGCACACTCCCAAGCCGATGAGCTTCCTGAGCGAAATTTGCGGCCGTAACAAGGACAATGAACGTCCCTATATGCTTACCGTGGTTGGCTACCCAAGTGACGATGCCACGGTGCCTAACCACGCTTTACAGAAAAAATCGCTGACTGAGATAGCAACATTTTTATAGCGCTGCGGGCTGCGCTTCGGTGGCTATTATCTCACCGGGGCTCAGCCCTGAAAGCACCTCAACCTGATCATCCACAATTTGTCCCAAACGAACATAACGGCGCTGCAATTGTCCTTGCTTTACCACCATGACCATGTCCAGCTGACCATGTTGGTGCACCCACTCGCGGGCCACCAGCACTCCTTGGCGTGAAGACGCTGGCAGCTCCAGCTGCGCATACAAGCCTGGCAGCAGCTTCGCACTTTGTGGCGCCGCAAAGCGCATCAACAGTGAGCGCGAACCACTGTCTGCGGCGGGGACCACCTCCACCAACGGCACGTCTGCCTGTAGCGCTAACGCGGCGATTGAAACTCGTCGCTGTGTGCCAATATCCAAGGTTAATGCCTGGCCTTCACGTACCGCAAACTCAAGCTGTAGTTGCTGCGGGTTGTAAATGGCCAGTAGCGCCTGCCCTGGGCTGGCGGTATCACCCGGCTCAGCGAAACGCTCGACCACGCGCCCAGCAATAGGTGCAGTAATGGTGGCGTACTGTAAGGCAATCTGCGCTTGTTGCAACGCTTGTTGGGCCTGCTCAACACTGGCTTTGAGGTTGTCATGGTTGGCGGTAGCTACATCAATATCGTTTTGCGAAATCAATCCTTGTGCAAATAGCTCGTTAGCACGGCGAAGCTGTTTACTGGCCTGCGTCAATGACGCTTGCAATGCATTTACTTGCGCTTTGGCTTGCTGCACTTGGCTTTGTAGCGCCTTTTTATCAAGCTCAATCACCACTTGCCCTTGCTTTACGGTGTCGCCTGCACGCACTAAAAAGCGCTCAATCTGTGCTAATACCCGTGCTGAAACTTGGGTATTTTGCTTGGCAATAACCTGCCCTGGCACCACTTCTGCAACATTTATGGCACTAAGCTCAACCTGATGGGTGGCGCCTCGGTATGATTGTTCATCGGTTTTAACTCCTGGCGCAATATGCTGAGTAAGCACTCCAGAAAACCACACTATTACGGCGGCTAAAATAGCTATGACGAGCGCCGCTGTTAACTTAGTTCGCATTGTTTGCTTCCTCTTTTGCAAAGACCAGGTAATACACCAAAGGCACGACCAGCAAAGTGAATAGGGTTGAGGCGAGAATGCCGAAAATAATCGCGATTGCGAGACCGCTAAAGACGGGATCAAAAATGATCATTATATTGCCCAGCAGGGTGGTCCCAGCGGTTAACAGCACTGGTCGCATACGTACCTGCACAGCGTTAATAAGCGCCGTTTTAATGGCTTCACCTTGGCGTCGTGATTGTTCAATAAACTCCACGAGGATCAGTGAATTACGTATGACGATACCGGCCAGGGCAATCATTCCAATCATCGCCGTGGCGGTAAATAACACCGGCTCCGGCGCGCCGGCAATAGCGCGCTCACCCAATTGATTCAGTAACCAAAAGCCGGGCATAATCCCAATAATGGTAAGCGGAATGGCCGACATAATAATTAATGCCAAGCTCATGGATTTTGTTTGCACCCGCAACAACACTAAAATGGCCACCAACGCAAAGGCAAAGGCAATGCCCATATCGCGAAACACGTCAATGGTGATGCGCCACTCCCCTTCGCCGCTAAAAGATACATCAATCCCCTCGCTAAGGTGCCATGCTTGAGTACCACCCGAATTAACAAAAGTACGCTGCTGCCAAGGGGTGCTTTGCAATTCTGCCACGCCCTTATCGGCACTGACATCGGCAATCACTTCCGCCGGGGTACGGCCATTGAGCTCAGCCATGACATAGATAACCCGTTGTAAGTCTTTGCGCACAATGGGCTGGGGTCGCGCTAATGAGTTAAACTCGCCCAACTCGGACAGCGCCACCATAGGCTGAGGAGCGCTAGATAAACCAAGCTCCGAACTGCGTTGGCTAATATTGCGCTGACCTTTCACCTGCAAGGCGCCAACATGTGTTTGCGTACGGTGGCGATATGGCAGCGTCACCTCGATAGGCAGCGGGTTGATTTCATCATCGACATAAAGTTGACCGACCTGCTGACCTTTTAATGCCACCCTCAACGCCGTAGCGATATCGGCGCTGGCTACCGCCGACAGTGCCGCTTTGCTAGTGTTGGTAACAAAGCGCAGCTGTGTTTGCGCGGCGGCCATGGAGCTGTCAACTTCAACAACATGGGGCTCTTGGCGCAGCCGCGCCATCACTTGGCGTGCGGCCTCACGATGCTGTTGCGCATCAATAAACGGTTTGGCATAGACCTCGGCGACCAAAGTGCTCAGCACCGGAGGTCCGGGCGGCACCTCAATCACTTTAATAGTGATCTCATCTTGATTAAATTCGGCCAGCTTATCACGCAGCCGTAACACCACGGCATGGGACTGATGCTGGCGTTGCGATTTATCGTGTAGTAATACCCGTAACTCCCCCTGATGCTCGCTAACGCGGCGGTAATAACCTCGCACCATACCATTAAAGTCCATACTCGAAGGCTGGCCGACGTACGCGGCAATGGCCTTGACCTCATTAAGCTGCCACACCTTATGCTGAACCTGACGGGTTACCGCCGCTGTATGCTCCAATGCCGTCCCTTCGGGCATGTCAATGAGCACCTGGACCTCACTTTTATTATCATAGGGCAGTAACTTCAGCGGTACGGCACGCATCACTGGTAAGCTGGCACTGAATACAAATAACGCTAAAACCGTATACAGCACCCATTTGGCTCTGCGTGGTTGGCTAAGGATATAACCCAGCAATTGCGTGTATTTCTGCATCGCTTTGCTTGGCTCCCTGAGCGCTAGACCTTGCTCTGGCTTGAGGATACGCATAGCTAGCCATGGCGTTACGAAAAATGCCACCAGTGTCGATAGCGCGACACTGATTGGCACGTTAAACGCCATGGGCGCCATATAGGGACCCATCATTCCGGTAATAAAGGCAAGTGGAAAGAAGGCCACCATAATGGTCAATGTTGACATCAATAGCGGCGTGCGGATTTCGCTGATGGCAGCGACGATGTTATCTTTTCGATCACCAGAGCGATTAAGGTAACGACTGATATTGTCTATGCCGGTGATTGGGTCATCGACTAATAGCCCCAAGGCTAAAATGAGCGCGAACAAGGTGACACGGTTAATGGTGTAACCAAATGCCCAATCTAAGGTAAGGGTGAGGCCATAGCAAATAGGCAAGGCCAAGGCGATCACGATCGCTGGACGCCACCCTAGAAACACGCCAATAAAGAGCACCACGGTAATAATGGCAAAACCCAGGCTGGCACCGAGGTTATTGACTTTGTCATTCGCTGTTTGGCCATAATCGCGTAGCGTCACCACTTTGACTTCAGGCGGCAACAGCTGTTGTTGCAACCGCGCCATTTCACGATGCACCGCATCGGCAACCGCCACCGCATTACTACCCCCTTGCTTTGCCACGCTTAAGGTCACTAAGGGCAGCTGCTGGTGATCGCCGTGTTGTAACCACTGGTAATGACTCGGCTCACTGGGGCCGACGGTGATCTCGGCGACGCTATCTAAACGCACTGCCTGACCATTGACAACATTAACCACTAACTCACTGAGCTGCGCTTGGTCGCGTAAGGCATCACCGGCTTGAACATGCACCCGCCATGGACCTTGAGCATCGTTGACTCGACCCACTTCATGCAGCTGATTTGATACTTCCAGCGCATAGAGAACATCTTGTACCGTGGTTTGATGGGCATTGAGCGCGCTGATATCGAGATAAATATAGGCACTGCGTTTACGTCCAGCGACCACCTTTACCTCGCTCGTATCCGCCAAGCGCTGTAAATTGGTGGCTAGCTCCTGGGCCATGCGGGTGAGGTCATAATCGTTATAGAGCTGCGGTGCCTCGCTGTATAAGCCCAACATCACAATGGCCACATCATCGACCGATATGGGCTTAATCTGCCACTGCTTAACCACCTGAGGCATAGTGTCTTGATAGGCATATAATTTTGCATAAGTGTCTATCAAAGCTTGCTCGCGGGAGTGACCCACCTCGAAGCGCAGTGTGGTCACTAGTTGCTCATTAGCCGTGGTGGAATAGATGTGTTCAACCCCTGGAATTTGCGCCAGCAGCTTCTCTAGTTTGATGGTCACCAGCCGTTCGACTTGTGGCGCTTCAATTCCGGGCACGGCCACCGTGATATCAAGCATAGGCACGGTGATCTGTGGCTCTTCCTCACGCGGGGTATAGCTTAAGGCCAAGGCGCCAAGCACCAAGGCCACAATGAAAACCACCAACGCAAAAGGGCCGTTCAAACTCGCTTTTACTGTTTTATCCAAGGCGTTCACAGCCTACTCCTGACAAAATAGCATGTATAAAGTCTGCAAAATGGCCTTAGCGTTATCATCACACAACTGGTAGTAAATGGTCTGACTCTCACGCCGCGTGGTCACCATGTTTTCGTTACGCAATACAGCGAGGTGCTGTGATAATGCCGACTGACTTAACGGCACTGCATCATTGAGCTGGGATACGCTGAGTTCACCCTGCTGCAAACTGCATAGGATCATTAGACGGTTTTTATTTGCCAGAATCTTCAACAGGCTTTGTGCCTGCTCAGCGCTGTCGGCTATTTTACTGAAATCCACATGTCGCTCTTGTTGTGAACTGAGAATGGCAGAAGTATAGAAAGGAATATTAGCCTTGTCTAATATTAATTGTTGCTAATTTAGATTTTACTAATATACTTAATGTAGTCTCTCATCTCTAACAAGGTGTATTGCTATGAATATATCTGCTGCGCTGCGACTGATTGCTGGCGTTATGGTCCTGATATCCTTACTGCTGGCGCATTTCGTCGACTCTAACTGGCTATTTTTTACTGTATTTATTGCCCTTAATCTTATCCAATCAGCATTTAGCGGTTGGTGTCCTATGATGTATATATTAAAAAAGCTAGGCATGGAGGAATAATATGCTGACCCCTATCCCAGATTTACTGAAAACCATCACCCCTAATCAACGCCGCATTAGCGCCGAGCAAGCGAAAGCGGAGCTAAATGATAATCATGGCTTATTGATTGATGTACGCGAACCCGCCGAGCATGCAACCAAAGCCGCCACTGGCGCTATTAATATTCCTCGGGGGCTACTGGAAATGAAGCTGATGGAAATTGAAAAAGACGCCAACCGCCCTATCTACTTACACTGTGCCAGCAGTGCGCGGGCGACACTAAGTGCCGAGCAGCTCACTCGCGTTGGCTACAAAAATGTCACCGTCATAACCTGTAAGGCCGATCATATTTGTCAGGTGTTTTAACCTAACAGTAACATGACTCCGATATGCTCTGTATTTTTAGGTTAATGGGTACAGAGTAATGACGTTAACACGGAGAAGTTTTTTAAAGGCATCGGCAGCCGGGTTTGGTGCTGCCGTTTTATCGCTCGGCCTCAGTGGCTGTGTATTCGATAGTGACGATGACGATAGCGTCGATGTGAGCTTTGATCACGGTGTCGCCAGCGGCGACCCACTCAGCGATGCCCTCATTATTTGGACTCGAGTAACACCGCAACAGCCAGTTAGCAGCCTCAAAGTGCAATGGCAGGCGGCAACCGATCCCGAGTTTATCAACATCAGCCATGATGGCGAGGCGCAGGTAAGTGCCGACAGTGACTTTACACTGAAAGTGGACTTACAAGGCCTCGATGCTAACACTCAGTACTACTACCGCTTTAAGGCATATGGCAAAACCTCTCCTACGGGTAAGGGGAAAACGCTGCCAACAGGCAATATCGAGCAAGTTAAGTTCGCCGTGCTTTCATGCGCAAACTACCCTGCTGGCTATTTTCATGTATATGGCGAGGTTGCCAAACAACCCGACTTAGACGCGGTATTACACCTTGGCGATTACCTCTATGAGTACGGTAATGACGGTTATGCCACTGCCGATGCAGCGGCCCTTGGGCGCCTACTACCGCAAGATAACAGCACAGAAATGTTATCGCTTGAAGATTACCGTAAACGTTATGCACACTACCGCACAGATACCGACCTACAAGCAGCGCACAGCCATTGTCCGTTTATTGTGGTGTGGGACGACCATGAAATAACCAATGATACCTGGCGTGATGGTGCCCAAAATCATAATGAGGACGAAGGGGATTTCACTCAACGTAAGCTTTATGCCTTACAAGCTTACTTCGAGTGGATGCCCATACGTAATGTGGCCGACAAAGAGCGTATTTATCGTCGTTTTGATTTTGCTAACCTAGTGTCTTTGTACATGCTGGATACCCGCGTACTGGGCCGCGATGAGCAACTTAGCTTTGCTGATTTTGATCTTGCTAGCGCTCCAGGACAAGTGCAGTTTGCCAGTGCTATTAGCTCCTCATCACGGGCTCTTTTAGGTAGCGAGCAATTAACTTGGCTACAAGATGGCATTATGACCTCTGACTGCCAATGGCAAGTACTCGCACAGCAGGTCCTGATGACGAAGATGCATATGCCGGTGGAAGTATTACAGCTGCTCGGGAGCCTGCAAGTAGCCTTGGCTAGTGGCGAAGATACAAGCGCCCTGCTCACCCAAGCCAATGCTTTGTTCGCTGAGTTGGCGCAAATAAAAACACGCATACTAGCTGGGGATCCCACTGTCAGTGCCAACGAGCGCGCCCGGGTAGAAACCAAAGTACCCTACAACCTTGATGCCTGGGACGGTTACGCTTATGAGCGCGAGATGTTGCTCGCCAGCGCCGTAGCTGCGCAAAAGGATTTAGTTGTACTTGCTGGCGATACCCATAATGGTTGGGCAGGTCAATTGCGAACCGACGCCACTAATCCCATTGCTGCTAACCAAGCGGCTGGCGTTGAATTTGCCACCGCTTCGGTTTCTTCCCCTGGACTTGAAAGTTATTTATCCCTGAACACTCAGGATCCGCAGGCAGTAGCACAAATAGAGCAGGTCATCACCTTGCTGATTGACGACCTTACCTATAATAACTTAGTGGATCGGGGTTATCTCACGGTGACGTTCACCGCCGAGCAGGCACAGGCGCAGTGGCATTACATCAACACGGTAAAAGACAGCAATTACCAAGTGCTTTCAACACGTTCAAAGCAGTTATCGGTGAATGCCGGTAGTCGTCAGCTGATAAGTTAATCTGAACGCTGCTCGAGATGCTTGAGTCGCGTATCAATCCGTTCTACAACTTCGACCAGGCGTGCCAACAGCGCTTGGTCACTAGGTTGTGATAGAGAGTCTGATTGTGTTTGTTGATGCTCAGCTAAACGCTCTTTTTGCGCCAAAATGGCCTCACGGAACTGCTGTGCATCCACCACTCCGATGAGTGACACTAACGCACCGGTACCCGACTGGCCCGCTGTTTCAAAGCTCAATTGATGAATACCAAACACTCGCATCAATGGCCCTTGCGTTAACCCCACATCGGTAATTTTATCAAGGGGAATGGTTTTTTCAGTGCGCACCAAAATACCGCGTTTAACAAACAGCTTTTTTTCACTCAAGGTTGCCGACATGGCCGCCAACATACGCCCTGATACGAGCCACACAACAATGGCAATAACGGGGATAAAAACAATACCAAACAAGGTCACAGAGGCAACCAATAACCACAAGACCAACCAGTATTGTTTCACTTTGGGGTTAAATTGCGCACTGTGTAAAATCGTTTCACTACTCATTAGTACTACCTAGCTGGTAGTCAAATACGTAATGGTGAGCGCCATTGTCCATATTGATGGTCATTTTCCCGCTCAAGCCTCGCAATTCGCCGCTACCTGAATCCGGCACCACCTCAAGGATCAATGTATCTTTGCCTTGGTTCATGGTACCGAAGTGCTGGAGCACGAAGCTGCCTTTTTTGTCACCCAGTGTCCCAGTGACCTGCTCCAAGGCAACATAACCAGCAGAGCCTTGCACTGGCGTGCGGGCACTGAGCATTTCACCTTGACTAATACCGTGGAGCTCACCACTAAAGGTTTTATCTATCGACATTCTTCCTAAATCAGTACCGTCTACCCCAGTGGCATAACTTTGTTGCGGGTTTAATTTAACGGTAAAAGTTCCTGTTGCTTGCATGGTAGCTTCCTGTTGGTTAGTCCTTGTACTCTAGTTGTATAGAAAAACCACCAACAACGCAACGTTGGTATCATAGCAACCATGGCGCCAGTGCACAGGTTTGATACACTGAGCACTTAATCCGCAGCAAAGTACGCATATGAACACAGCCGCTAACGAAAAAAGCGCTTTGCGCTACCTCCGCCCTATTTTTAAATTTGTGTGGCCTTATAAGTGGGTGGTTATCGCCGCCCTCGCAGCGCTACTACTAACCGCAGGTATTAACCTTTCGTTGGGACAGGGGCTCAAGCAAGTGATTGATGACGGCTTTATTGCTGGTTCAATTACTCAGCTACGACAATCTGTGATGGTGCTTATTGCCCTAATCGCGATCATGGCGGTGGGAATTTTCTGCCGCTTTTACATGATGTCGTGGCTAGGTGAGCGCGTTAGTAACGATATTCGCAAGGCGGTGTTCGCGCGTATCGTCTCCCTGCACCCAAGTTACTTTGAAGAGAATCGCAGCGGCGAAATTATGTCGCGCCTAACCACCGATACCACCTTACTGCAAAGCATCGTCGGCTCGTCTTTATCCATGGCGCTGCGCAGTGCGTTGATGCTTATCGGCGGCATCATTATGCTGTTTATCACTAATGTGAAGCTGACGTTGATCGTACTGCTGTGTGTACCGCTGGTGCTCTTACCTATGAAGTTATTCGGCCGCCGCGTGCGCTACTTAGCAAGTAGCTCCCAAGATGCTATCGCTGACATCAGCACCTATGCTGGCGAGGTCATGCAAAACATCAAAACTGTGCACAGTTTTAACCGCCAGGCGATGGAGCAAAACGCTTTTAACGGTGAAGTAGATAAAGCTTTCTCAGTCGCCAAACGACGAATACTTCAACGCGCCATCCTGATAGCCCTCGTGATTTTTATCACCTTCTCAGGAATCAGTTTTATGCTCTACAGCGGCGGCGTGGATGTTCTCAATGGCGCTATGACTGGCGGTGAGCTGGCAGCCTTTGTTTTTTATGCTGTGGTGGTGGCGATGTCGGTAGGCACAGTGGCGGAAATATATGGCGAACTGCAACGCGCGGCGGGGGCCGCTAAGCGCCTAGTAGAGCTGCTGCAAGTACGCAGCGATATAATCGACCCGACGACTCCAGCCCGCTTTGACAACCAGCAAAGCGAAACGGCCATTTTAGCTTTTAATGAGGTGAGTTTTTGCTACCCCTCGCGACCAGATAAACCCGCCCTTGATGGATTTAACCTAACCATTAACGCTGGTGAGACCATTGCAATTGTCGGCCCTTCGGGGGCGGGCAAAAGCACCTTGTTTGAGTTGTTACAGCGTTTCTATGACGTGAGCAGTGGCCAAATTAAGTTGCACAACAAAGAACTTAGCACTTTGTCTTTACACGCGCTTCGTGACGAAATGGCTATGGTGGCCCAGCATCCAGTGCTGTTTAGCGCCGATGTTTATCACAATATCGCGTATGCGCGCGAAGACGCCACACAAGCCCAAGTTATCGCTGCCGCGAAACAAGCCTATGCACATGAATTTATAAACGACTTACCTGATGGCTACAGTAGCTTTTTGGGGGAGCGGGGGGTGCGCCTATCGGGAGGGCAAAAACAGCGCATTGCCATTGCTCGTGCGATTTTAAAAGACCCTAATATTTTACTTTTAGACGAAGCGACCAGCGCTTTAGACGCCGAAAGTGAGTTTCATGTGCAAGCCGCGCTGACCCGACTCATGCAATCCCGCACAACGCTAATTATTGCCCATCGTTTAAGTACGGTGATGCATGCGGATCGCATCGTGGTCATGGACCAAGGTAAAGTGGTGGCCGTTGGTGACCACCCGACATTATTGCAACAATCGGCGCTGTATCAGCGCCTATGCGAGTTGCAATTTAATCAGCCTTCGCAGTTATCTAGTTCTTAACGTTAGGCACGATTTGGATTTCTACACGACGGTTCAAGGCGCGACCGTTAGCCGTGGAATTATCCGCAACCGGGCGACTTTCGCCAAAGCCTTGAGTGCTCACACGCGCCGCTAAAATTTGCTTGTTCACCAAGTAATTTTTAACGCTCTGAGCACGCTGCTCAGATAAACGTTGGTTATAATCACTGGCGCCGGTGCTGTCGGTATGACCTTGAACGCTCAGGTAGGTTTTCTCGTACTTGTTCATAACACTGGCAATTGCGTCTAAAGTACGGTGGAAACCACTAGAGATATAAGATTGATCGGTGGCAAAGGTAATATTTGAAGGCATCACTAAACGGATGTTATCGCCCTCGCGTACCACTTCCACGCCCGAGCCCGCTAATTCATCTCGAAAAGCCTGCTCCTGCTTATCCATGTAGTCACCTACCGCAGCACCCGCTAAGGCGCCAATGGCGGCACCGATAAAAATACGCTTGTCGTCATGATCGCCCGTCGCTTTACCTAGTACGGCGCCAATACCGGCACCGATACCTGCACCTTTTTGCGTATTGGTTGCTTGGCAACCTGACAACACCACTGTTACCGCTACTGCTGTAGCCACTGTAGAAAAACGAGTCATACGTTTAACCATTGTGAATTCCTAAATAGTTGAGTATGCAGGTGATACTAGCAAAGATTAATGAACTAGAGGTTAAAACCGTGCTAATTAATTCCGTTTTGAGGCATCACTGGAGGTAGCGCATAAGGTTTGACCAACGCACTTAACTCGCCACTGTTAAGCATTTTCTGGTACTGCTGATTAATTTTCTCAGCCAGTGTGCTGCCAGCAAAACGCGATGCAAACGCCATATGACCATAAATGGCGTCTTGGTACCTATATGGGTGCTTCATAAGTTGATGTGCCGGACGTTGCAGTACGCCCATGGCATGTTCTGCCGTCGCTTCGACGCCAATAAACAGGTCTACGCGGTCTTTAAGTAACATATCTAAAGCGATTTGCTCTGACGTCACTGGTACTTTTATCAGCTTTTCATCATTGTCAAAGCGCGCAAAGTGCGCCGCTCCGCGCATCACCGCAATACGTTTCCCATACAAGTCGTTGTAGTGCTCAATGTTAAAGCTGGGTGTCTTTAGTGAATAAAAGCTAAATGATGAGTGCAATGCCATATAAGCTGGCGTGACAAACTGCAGTTGTTGTTCACGAGCAGGGGTACGTATTAGCCCGCCCATTATATCGACTTCATTATGAGTGAGTAAGTAAACACAGCGAGAAAACGGGCATGCAATTACGTTGATATCGAAGTTTAGCTCTTGTGCTATCGGGCGCAGGATATCAATAATCAGCCCTTTAGGTGCGCTCGATTCGGTATTGCTATACGGCGGCGCATGATCGACGGCCACACTAACAACCGTGCGAGCACTGGCACAAAGCGAATATACCAACGTAACTATCAGCAAAAAAAAGACGCGTGCTCTTACTACCACCTGTGCCCCTTGCAACCAACACCGCTGTGCCTGTACTGTCATATTAATGACAACTAATCGAAGTATAGTTTAGCGATGAAACTTTTATCGTTATTTTACCAGTTTTTCCTCCTCGGCTGCACTAGCTTTGGTGGCCCAGCAGCACATTTAGGTTACTTTCAACGCCACTTCGTTGAAAACAAGCAATGGTTATCACAGCAGCAGTACGGGCACTTGATCTCGCTCAGCCAGCTATTACCAGGTCCCGGCAGTTCGCAGGTAGGCTTCGCAATTGGCTTACACCATGCGGGCGTGCTTGGTGGCATCGTTGCTTTTGTTGGCTTCACCTTGCCCTCTATGTTGATTATGGTGTTATTGGCTGTTGGCGCGCAGCAATTAGGCTGGGGGCTGTCTGGGTTGATCATTGGCCTAAAACTTTTCGCAGTCGTCATTGTTACTGATGCACTGATAACGATGACTAAAAGCTTTTGCCCTAACTGGCAAACAAAAGCGTTAGCATTGCTCAGTGCCTTGGCACTTATTTTTGTTCCTTCCCTTTACACTCAACTGGCCATTTTAGCCGTAGCTGGCGTAACCGGTGCTTGGTTATTAAAACCGATGGAGTGCGCCGAGTCCGAGTCGCCTACACGACTTAACTGGCCGGCTTTACTGCTCTTTTCAGTGCTGTTTTTACTTACCTTTAGCGCGGCTTCTGGCTATTGGCAACTGGCTGGGCAGTTCTATCAAGCGGGATCTTTGGTATTTGGCGGCGGCCATGTGGTGTTACCGCTGTTAGACACTATTCTGACGGATGTTGACAGCGATGCATTTTTATCCGGCTATGCAGCCGCCCAGGCCATTCCTGGGCCGATGTTTACCTTTGCTACGTACCTTGGTGCTATCATGACACCGCACGCGCCTTTGCTAGGTGCTACCTTAGCCACCTTAGCCATTTTTACGCCTGGTTTTTTGTTGGTTATCGGCTTTCATCGCCACTGGCAGTCGTTATTGAGCAACCCACTCGTTGCTGGCGTGAGTAAAGCCATTAATGCTGCAGTGGTGGGCTTTATTGCTGCCGCTTTATACAACCCGATCATCCCCGCAGGCATAAGCCAATGGTGGTATGGTCTTGTTGCCATTATCGGGCTGTGGGTGTTGCGCCAGTATAAACCGCCAATACTTATGGTAATCGCCAGTTTTGCAGCGCTAGGGCTACTGCTGGCAAAGTAGCCCTAACCGCCGATTAGTTAGGGCTACTCATTTGCCCAGTAATACTCTGATATGGGCGTAATTCGAACACAGGCAGCATCGCGAGCAGATGATCCATAATCTCAGCCTGCAAGTGCTCATAAGAGATCCAGCGTTTATCGGCACTGAAGCAGTAAAATTCAATAGGCAGGCCGTGGTTTAGTGGCTGCATCTCACGCACCATTAAGGTCAGCTCATTGTTGATGCGCTCATGCTGCTTCAAGTAGCCTTCGGCATAGCGGCGAAATAACCCGAGGTTAGTGACCTGCTCCGGCAAGTTACTGGCTTTGACATAATCATCAATATTAATGCTGTCGCTGATACGTTGCTGCAATGCCTCGTCGGCGAGGCGAATACTGTTCATATCAATATTCAGCGAGCGCTTTATCCGGCGACCACCAGACTCTTGCATACCGCGCCAATTCTTAAATGAGCCGGCCACCAGCATATAAGTTGGAATTGTGGTGATAGTGTTATCCCAATTACGCACTTTAACGGTGTTCAGGCCAAGATCGATAACTTCACCGTCAGCGCCGTAGTTATCAACCTGAATCCAATCTCCGTAGGTAACCAAGCGATTAGCGGCAATTTGAATACTGGCAACGAAGCCCAAAATCGTGTCTTTAAACACCAGCATAGTGACCGCTGCAATAGCACCAAAACCAGAGATAATATAGGTGGGAGACTTCTCCAGCAGTAATGAGAAGATTAAGATGGCGCAGATTATAAAAGTCACCAGCTTTACCAGCTGGATAAGGCCTTGAATCGGGACTTCTCGGGCAAACTCAAACTGATTATAGATAGCACCACCAACACTGACGACACTACTGACGATAAAGCCGCCATACACAATAAGCGCTATTTGCGCTAAGGTCCGTACAACGCCACCCACCAGCTCGGTGCTTGGAAAAACGTTCTGGAAAAAGGCTAAAAACACCACACAGCAAATAATACCGGCGACGCGACGATTCAGCTTTTGTAGCAACGGCGCCAGCATAGTAATGCGCTCTGGTGATAACTTGGCGGCCAGCGACTGTACACCTGGCAACATCAAGCTGCGCAGGAAAAAATACAGCAACAGAATCGCCAGCATCCCCAAACCTGTCGCGGTAATCGCACTGAATAAACTGGCTTGCTCCATGCCCTCAAACCAAGGCTCGACTAGGGTTTGTAACTGGCTCTCATTCATAGTTCACCTGTTGAATTCGCAACGTCAGAACACACCTCAGTGACAGGTGCATGATTGTGAGCAATCAACGCATCTTTCTGATGCCACATAACATTGAGGTGTTTTTGAAACTCAACGCGAAAGGCTTTGTCTTGCTGATAATCCCCCACTAGTTGTGGCGCAATTTCTCGCACCTCTACGGAGAGTTCAATATGAGTAAGTCGGCCAGTTAAAAAGTCGCGACAGATATGGCTGCCCTGTGATTGGTAGTGCAACGTTGCATCTAAGAGACCGTCAAATTGCTCCCCTAGCACTTGCAGTGCAAAGGCGATACCGCCAGCCTTGGGCTTGAGCAAATGGCGAAATGGACTCTCTTGGCGTTGATGTTTACTGGCCGTGAAACGTGAACCCTCGACAAAATTAACGATACACGATGGATACTGTTTAAAGTTATGGCAACTGCGTTTGGTTCGCTCTACGTCCATACCTTTGAGCTTTGGGTTCTTGGCTATTTGCTCTTTGCTAGCACGCTTCATAAAGGGCATACCCATAGCCCATGCACCGCTGCCAATGAGTGGCACATATTTTAACTCATCTTTGAGGAAGAACTTCGGTGCGGGTAGCTCATTCACCGCACTAAGAACAACGATATCAAGCCAGCTGAGGTGATTAGATATCAGTAAATACCAAGCGCCTTTTTGCACTTCACCGTTGAACGACACATCAAAGTTCTCACAGCCGATCTTTAACCCTAAACGATTACCACCACGCCAGCCATTGTAGGCGCTATGTAATAAGACGGTCACTACATGCAGAGGCAACACTAACTTCACTAAGCCTAAGAGGAATACGATTACTCCCCACACCAGTGTATTCACTAGTAACACACAGCCAGCTAAAATCCCTGCTAACCAATTGGGTAGAAATCGCTTGAGCATAGTTAACTCCTGTTATGCTTTGCTAAATCGTCAAATACACGGTCTTTGTCATGCCACATATCATTAAGTTGCTGCTGAAAAGATACCCGAAATTCATTGTCATTGCTGTAGTCGCCCACCAACTTTTTATCAAGCGGGAGTACCTCAACATGCACAGCAACCTCTTTCACTTTGCCTGCAGCCAAGTCCAAAAATGTGGGGATGCCGCCGGGGTAATGAATGGTCACATTCACTATCTTGCTGATCTGCTCTCCCATCGCTTGCAGCACAAACGCGACACCACCCGCTTTAGGCTTCAGTAAATGCTTAAACGGACTGCGTTGGCGCTGATGCTTGTCCTCGGTATAGCGCGTTCCCTCTACGAAGTTGACAATAGACACCGGCATTTCTTTAAACTTTTCACAGGCTTTGCGTGTGGTTTCGATATCTTTACCACGCAGTTTAGGGTTCTTCTTAAGCTGCGATTTACTGGTGCGTTTCATAAAAGGAAAATCTAATGCCCACCAAGCTAGACCTAAAAAAGGCACGTACAGTAGCTCTTTTTTCAAAAAGAAATTCAAAAATGGAATGCGGCCCCGAAAGATGCGCTGCATCACCAAAATATCGACCCAACTTTGATGGTTGGCAATCACGAGATACCAATCTTTTTTGCGTAGCTTATCAAGGCCGCTCACTGTCATCTTATAGGGAGTGAGCAATTTTTGATTCAATGAGTTACCACCCACCCATAACCCTGCCATGGCTTTTGCCGCCGCACTCATTAACTTTTGCCAAGGCTTGATTGGCAATAATTTCAGTAACCCGCAAAGCACGATGGGGAAAAACCAAAACAGGGTGTTAATCGTGTACAAACTAACACTTAAAACTTGCCTAACTACAGCTACTACAGCGCGCAAAACGACTTTCCTATATAGGTATAAAAAACAAGCGCTAATAATAGCGCTTTTTATCGACAACAGAAAACCGATCTGTTGGTGTTACTAACAACAAAGTTAATCTTCGAAATAGGTGTATCCGCTCAGACCTTGTTGTAGCTGTTCAATATACGCCTTTTTGATGTCACTATCGATATCAAGCGCGTTGATACGCTGGTGATAGACTGCTGCTAAGTCATCGCTATCGTAATGCACAAATTTTAATACGTCCTGAACACTGTCGCCCTTGAGTTTATGACTTAATTTAAACTCGCCATTATCACTGTGCACATGCACCGAGTCGGTATCACCGAAAAGGTTATGGAGATCGCCAAGAATCTCTTGATACGCACCCACCATAAACATAGCGACATGATACTGTTGGCCGAATTCATAACGCGGTATCGGCAGGCTCGTTTCAATCCCCGCACCGTCAACATAATCGCGAATTTGACCATCGGAATCACAAGTGATGTCTTGGATAATCACACGCTGCTCCAATGGCTTATCTAAGTTTTCTATAGGTAGTACCGGAAATAGTTGGCCAATACCCCAGACATCGGGCAGTGATTGGAACAGCGAGAAATTCACAAATAGCTTATCAGCGAGCTTTTCGTTAAGGTCGTCCAATACCTCGCGATGGGCACGCACCGAATCCCGCAAACAATCACGTACCTTATGTAAGGTGCGGAAGTAAAGCTGCTCCACTAACGACCATTGCATAATGCCCAGCATGCCATGAACATACTGGCTATGAGCCTCACTAAATAAGTGCATGGCATCGTGATAGCTCTCCAAGGCCATACGACTGCTCACCGCTTCACAAGTGTGCCGCATTTCTATCACTACAGAAGGCAAATTTTGGTACTGGTCGATGGCTACATCGTTATTTGGGATGCGCTCCACATCCACCACATCGGTAATCAGCACGGCATGATGAGCCGTCAGCGCTCGTCCTGACTCGGTAATGATATGTGGATGTGCTAAATCATGGCTGTCGCTTACCTCACTAAATGCGGCCACCACATTGCGCGCGTATTCTTCCACGGTGTAGTTCATAGAGCAGCTGCTGCGCGACCCCGAACCTTCGTAGTCCACACCTAGACCACCACCGACATCAACCGTTTGTAGCGGTACGCCCATTTGCGATAGTTGCGCGTAGTGGCGTGCACACTCTTTGAGCGCGCGTTGAATGTCGCGAATATTGGCAACCTGTGAGCCAATATGAAAATGCACGAGTTCCAACAAATGTAACTTGCTTTGTTGACGTAGCAGTTCGACCGCTTGCAGTACCTGCGAGGCGGTCAGGCCAAACTTGCCTTTTTCGCCGCCGGTATTTTGCCACTTGCCCTTACCCACAGAGTTGAGGCGAATACGTATACCTATTGCTGCTTCAAGGTTCATGGCCGCCATTTCTTTGAGTAAGGCATCCAATTCAGAGAGCTTTTCGATAACAATATTAACCTTGTGGCCCATGGCTTGACCAATTAATGCGAGACGCAAAAACTCACTATCTTTATAGCCATTACACACTATGGTGATATTTTTTTGTGCCAGTCCCAATATCGCCATTAACTCTGGCTTGGAGCCCGCCTCTAAACCGACTTGGTTGCTATCATGGGCCAATAACTTATGCACCACCGAGCGCTGTTGATTCACTTTAATTGGGTAAACACAGGTATAGCCGCCTTGATACTGCTTCGCCTCATTCGCCTTAGCAAAGGCACCGATAAGCCGTGAAGCTCGGTGTTGCAGAATATCGGTGAAGCGCACTAATACCGGTAACGTCAGACCTTGCTCTTTAAAGCTTTCCACCAGCTTATTTAAAGGCAAACCTGGGCGACTATGATCGCCATCGGGATACGCCACGAGCTCGCCCTGCGGATTAATATCAAAGTAACCGTCGCTCCAGTGACTTACGTTATATACGGCCTGAGCAGCCTGGTAACCCCATTGCATAAAGCACTCTCAATATTGACCTGTGAATTTGCCGCTAGTGTAATACCTTAAAGTGTTCCTAGCGAATAGAAAATCGTACGGATTGGGCTAAAATTTCATTGAGCATTATGACGCTCACTGGCAAAATTGTCCCTCCACTTTACTGGCGATTATTGAGCACATGACAAGTTTAGATAAAAACCACTGGTTTACCGAGGTAAGCGACCGTGACGGTAGCGCATTCTCACTGCGTATTAATAAGCTGCTTGAACAGCAACAGTCTCCGTTTCAACACGTGGCAATGTATGAAACCACCGATTTTGGTAACTTGATGGTGATCGACGGCTGCACTATGGTCAGTAGCCGAGAAAACTTCTTTTATCATGAAATGATCGCCCACCCAGCGCTATTTAGCCACCCGAACCCAAAAAACGTGGTGATTATCGGCGGTGGTGACTGCGGAACCCTGCGCGAAGTGCTAAAACATGACAGTGTTGAAACTGTCACGCAAATCGACATTGACCAAGTTGTCACTGAGATGTCGCTGAAATATTTCCCTGAGTTGTGCAGTGCCAATGATGACCCCCGTGCCACCTTGCTCTTTGATGATGGCATCAAATACATGCGCGATGCGCAAGCCGAGTCGATTGATGTCATTATTGTCGATGGCACTGACCCTGTAGGCCCCGGCGAAGGCTTGTTTAATCATGCTTTTTATCAAAGTTGCCTTGCAGCATTACGTCCAGGCGGTGTGCTAGTGCAACAAAGTGAAAGCCCGCTTATGCATATGCCATTGCTGCTGGAAATGCGAGCGGCCATCAAGCAGGTTGGTTTCGGCGCGTTGCAAACCTTGCCTTTTCCACAGCCGATTTACCCATCGGGGCTGTGGTCGGTCACCTTAGCACGCAAAGGCCTGGGTTTTGACGGCTTTAGAGCCTGTGACCCTGACGCCCTCAACACCTTATATTACACGCCAGGCGTACACCAAGGTGCGCTCGCGGAGCCACCTTTTATGACCAAGGCCTTCAATCAGCAAGGCTAATCAGATGGGCGACTATTCGCCCTGACTCTCGCTATGTAATATGTGAATACGTATGCAGAGTCGTGTATTTCATCGCTAACCCCCTTACTCTTAATGCTTCCAATACAAGTACCTGTAGGCCTGCGTTTGCCAGCACACGTGACAGCCATCGCTTTAGCCTCGGGTATAACAAGCAGGATAGGTTGATGCGATTATTACTTCCCTTACTACTTGCCTCACCTTTGGCGTTGGCAAAAACAGTCGATGTTAGCTCTCCCGATGGCAAAATCACGCTTACATTAAGCGACGAAGGGGCGCCACATTATCATGTGAGTTACGCTGGCAAAGCGGTGATTAACCCATCTAAACTGGGTTTTTATTTTGCCCATGCCGCCCCGCTAAGCGATGACTTAACTATTAGCCACAGCGAACGCCACAGTGCCGACACCACCTGGCAACAACCCTGGGGTGAGCAACGTTTAATTCGCGATCATCATAATGAGTTGGCAGTTACTTTTAGCGACCCAGAAGCAGCTGAGCAGTCTTATACCGTGCGCGTAAAAGTGTTTAATGACGGCCTTGGATTTCGCTATGAGCTTACCGGTAAAGAGCGCCCCGATTACCGTATTACCGATGAGCTCACCGAATTTGCCCTTGCTGGCCAAGACAATGAAGCGCTGTGGATCCCAGCTCGAGGCTGGAATCGCTATGAATACGTTTACAACCGCACTAACACTGCTGAAGCCGCCCATGTACACACCCCCTTCACCGTAAAAATGCAAAATGGTGTTCACCTCAGTATTCACGAGGCAGCACTGGTCGACTACGCAGGCATGACTTTGAACCAACGCCGACCAGGCACGTTCAAGGCCGATTTAACTCCTTGGTCTGATGGTATCGCGGTGAAAACAAAAAATGGTTTCACCACTCCTTGGCGGACCATCCAAATTGCTGATAAAGCCACTGGACTACTCAACTCACACCTGATTTTAAACCTTAATGAGCCCAATAAACTCGGTGATGTGTCTTGGGTTAAACCCGGTAAATATGTTGGTATTTGGTGGGGCATGCACATCAATGAAAACACCTGGGGCAGTGGCGACAAGCACGGAGCCACCACCGAAAACACCCGCAAATATATGGACTTCGCCAGTGAGTATGGCTTTGACGGAGTGTTGGTTGAGGGCTGGAACCAAGGCTGGGATGGTGATTGGTTCTATAACGGTGACTTATTTAGCTTTACCGAGAGCTACGATGATTTTGACATTGAGGCCATTGCCAAATACGGCGACAAGCGTGGCGTAAAATTGATTGGTCACCATGAAACCTCCGGCAATGTTAGTAACTATCGCCAGCAAATGGACGCCGCCTTCGCGCTCTATCAGCGCCATGGTGTTAGCCAGATCAAAACCGGTTATGTTGCCGATGGTGGCAATATTAAGCGCCTTGATGAACAAGGCATTGCTCGCTATGAGTGGCATGACGGCCAGTTTATGGTCAATGAATATCTCCACAATATTAAACTTGCCGCCAAGTATCAGCTCAGTATCAATACCCATGAGCCAATTAAAGCAACCGGCTTGCGCCGTACCTACCCAAACTGGATCACTCGCGAAGGAGCCCGAGGCCAAGAGTTTAATGCCTGGGGAACGCCGCCCAACCCGCCCGCGCACACGCCGATGCTGGCTTATACGCGTATGCTCGCCGGGCCTATGGATTTCACGCCGGGCATTTTCGACATGGGTTTCAACGGCTTAGGTGCTGATACTAATCGCCCGCAAACAACGCTGGCAAAGCAGTTAGCACTGTATGTGGTGTTATACAGCCCGATTCAAATGGCCGCCGATTTGCCACGGAACTATCTCGCCAAACCAGCAGCATTTCAATTTATCCAAGATGTACCGACCGACTGGGAAAAGAGCCAAGCCATTGCTGGCGAAATGGGTGAATATGTGGTTTTTGCTCGTAAAGAGCGTCAACGGGATAACTACTCTGGCAAGGATTGGTACCTCGGTGCTATCACCGATGGGCAAGCTCGAGACATCACCATTAAACTTGACTTCCTCGAGCCAGGAAAGCGTTTTGAAGCACAGATATACGCCGATGGTGAAGATGCTGAGTGGGTAAACAACCCCTACAGCATGGACATTCACACCGAAAACGTGAGCAGCCAAGATAGCTTAACCCTGCGCTTGGCGCCAAGCGGCGGCACCGCCATTCGCTTTAAAGCACTAGACTAACCGCGCTCACAGGCCGACGCCCCGGTCGGCCTGTATTACCTGAACCGTTCACACATGCCCTGCCAACACATGTATAGTGATTAGCTTGATTGTTGCGACGCCGCGGCCGCGCTCTGCAAGTTTAATTCGCTGCGCTTTATTTCACGTAATATTGAAGTGCGGTTCATTTCCATAAATAGCCACAATTTGATGGCTATTTGTACCAACAGCCCAGCGATAAACCACACTCCCCAAAATACCTGCTCGTTGATAACGGTGGCCATGTAGAATCGGTAACCAGCATAAATAAAAGCCGCCGTCGCGAGTAGTGCAAGCAGCGTCGAAAGCCAAACCCAGCGGCGCATAGAGCCATTATAGATGTGCCCAAGGCGATTAAATAAGCCCTGTTCACGAGATAAAATCTGATCTAACTGCGCTTGCTCACTGTGTAAACTCGCTTTAATTTGTTGCTCAACACTCATAACGCTCTCTCCTATTGCTGTGCCCATTGGCTTAATCTTTTTCTGGCTTTGTGCAAACGTGACTTCACTGTGCCTTGAGGAATATCCAACACCACTGCAATGTCGCTAATGGCTAGCTCTTCAAGGTAAAACAAATACACTGTATGACGCTCCCCCCAAGGCAGTCTGGCTATCAGACTCAGCATATCTAGGCTTTGCTCCAAACTTATAGGTTGCGCCGCCACTAACGGTGCTTCGGCTATACCCTGCTCTTTGCACTGACGCCGTATTACATCAATAAAGCGCCGGTAAATAGCACGAAATAACCAAGCTTTGAATGCTCCGGGCTCCAGCAACGAACGTGTATCTTTGGCTACCTTACTCCATACTTCCTGAGTAATATCACCAGCATCTTGGGGAGATTGGCACAGCTTGTAAGCAAAACGATAACTTGCTTGATAGTGTAGCTCGCATAATTGGTTAAACGCCTGCTTATCACCGCCCTGCGCCGCTAAGACCAGCAATGCCGTATAAGATTGTTTCATAGCCTTTCCAGGTGTTTATTAGCAAGACGCGCTATGGCTTACAAAGGTTCACGTATATTGAAAATAAATAACGCTTGATTGCCGCTATCGCTCATATAAACGTGTAGCGCAAAAGCCAATAGTAAGCACGCACATCAGCCATGTCGGCCCACTCAGCTAACAAAGCATGGGGTGCAGGGCTAATATCCTTCTCCGTAGACGTCATTTTATTTAGCGAAAGTGCGAGTTGCAGTGAGCTTTATCACCGCGATGAAAATACATCCCTTCTCACAGCAAGCGATACAGCTCAGCGCATTAGGGGAAAGAGCGTCAACTGCGAGCCCATGGGGCTGGGCCCGCAGTCCAATACTGGCAAGCTATTTACTTGTACAACAGCGAGAACTGCTATGAGTACAAAGCAATCGTTAAGGCCACTTAACCTCGGATGCCAACACCCGCTCGGGGGCAATGTAGTGAATGATATCGCCACCTTGGATGGCATAATCCAACGGCGGATTTAAATCCATATCTAAGGCGCTGCGATTATGAGCAATCCCTAAAATAGTGGCGTCGTATTGGTGTTTGAATACCGTAAAAATATCGTTGTAGGTAAACTGGCCGACATCGTTGGGGATCATCATAGAAAAATGGGTATCCCCATGCAGGCTAGACATAATTTCCTGTTGCACCCGACTCGCCCCTGGGTCCTCCATAGAGCGCACTAAGACTTCCGCTGTGCGGTTAGAGCTGCACTCCACATTAGCACAATGTTCACCTAGCATCTGTGCCTTGCTTTCATCGTCAAAATAAGCACAAATATGGGCACTTTCCTTAACCAGCTTGCTAATCTTTAGCGCCGTAGTGAAGCTTTGGTTATCATCGGCTCCCTCAACAATTATTTTATCTGCTGTGGCAATGCCTACGCGTTTAAGTTGCTCTTCATCGGTGTAACTACTGAGCTTAACAAAGCTGACATCGGGCTCAGAGAAAAACGGGTGCTCCATATCATCGGTTACCGCGAGTACAATTTCACGCTTTACCCGTTTTTCATCAGCAAGAATATAGCGCACCATTTTTCTGGTACGCACTGGGTGCCAACCAAAAATAATGATGTGATTAGCAAAATGAGTCACGTCTTTTTCACCTGTCATAGCGCGCCTTATTAAATGTGTGATGGACTGCCCTGCTTTACCCAGCAACATGCCGAACAAGGCCAAACCGAAGGGGATCTGAACCAAAGCCACCAATAAGCGGCCCATCTCTGTAGTCGGACTAAAGTCGCCGTAACCCACCGTTGAGGTAGTCACGACATAATAATAAAAAAAGGTATTCGCAGAGGTAAGCACATGCTCCCCAGCAATAGACAATAGCACCCAAGTGAGTGCCATATGTGCCAAGGTGACAAACACCACAACCTGCCAACTAAGTTGGTCAATATGATTGCGTATCGTCAGTAGCACACGCTTTAAAATAATCGGCATAGCTCGCCTTATTAGTATACTTATGGGCGCAATTGCGCCCTTCCCTTACTTCGCTTTGGCACCGTTTTGGTTGTTAGCAAGTGCCTCGTCGATATAGTTATCTATTTGTTGTTCCAGTACATTAAGAGGAATTGAGCCATGGCGCAAGACCTGATAGTGGAACTCGCGCACGTCAAAATCATGGCCTAAAGCGTTTTCCGCTTTAGCGCGCAAGCGCTTAATGGTGAGCTCACCAATTTTGTATGACAGCGCCTGGGCCGGCCATGAGATATAGCGATCAGTCTCGGTTTTCACATTATGCAGCGACAGCGCGGTATTATCACGCATAAAGTTCAGCGCTTTATCACGGCTCCAACCGAACATGTGCATGCCTGTGTCAACCACTAAACGCGCTGCACGCCACATTTCATAAGTGAGACGACCAAAATTACTGTATGGATCTTGATAGAAGCCCGCTTCTAAGCCTAAATACTCACTGTACAGCCCCCAACCTTCGCCAAAGGCCGATAAATAGGCGTCGCGTCGATAGCTAGGTAGGTAATCAAGCTCAGCATTGAGGGCAATTTGTAGATGGTGACCCGGTACGGCTTCGTGTAAGGTCAAAGCTTCTAAAACATATAATGGCCGTTTATCCAGTGCATAGGTATTAACCCAGTAGTAACCAGGCTCATCCTCTTTGCTTGCCCCCACATAACGACCTGTGGTGTATTTTGGCGCAATACTCGCTGGCACCGGAGCGACACCGTAAGGTTTGCGTGGTAACTGCTTGAATAGTTTAGGCAGCTGCGCATCCATCTTTTTGGCGATGAATGAGGCTTCTTTCAATAGCTCTTCCGGTGTTTTAGCGTAAAATTGTGGGTCGGTACGTAAAAATTCAATAAACTCAGCAAAACTGCCTTCGAATCCTAAATCATCAATAATCGCCTGCATTTCGCCGCGAATACGAGCCACTTCTTGCAGACCGAGTCCATGAATTTCTTTCGCAGTCATCTGCGTGGTGGTGTAATGACGCGCTCGATTAGCATAATACGCTTTGCCATTTGGCACTTCAGAAATCCCTATCGATTCACGTGCTCCGGGCTGATAGGTTTGCGTAAAGAAATCGTAATAGCCTTGGTATGCTGGCAATACCTGTTCACCGATAACGCGCTTAGCTTGCGCTTGCAGCTCAGCAAAGGCCTCGTCACTCACCCCTGCGGTGTTACGCTTGAAAGGGGCATAAAATGCAGACTCGGTGACATCATCGACCAAGTACGCGCTTATCGACTCCTCGTAGCCGGCAAGCACGGCTTTAGGTTGCGTTAACCCTGTTTCGAGCCCTTTTTTCATCCAATAGATGTTTTGCTCAAAGAACCGAGGCACTTGGCGCAGGCGCGCTAAGTAGGTTTCAAACCCTTGAGCAGAACTGTAATCTCCACGCTGCACCATAAATGACAAGGATGAGTGAAAACCATATTCGGAGGTCAGGGGCATATAGTGCGCATTGAACACATACTCATCGACACTGTTTTGCACCTGCGCAGTCAAAATTTGCAGATTGATCTGATTCTCTTCACTGAGCGTGCTTTTATCGATAGCTTTAAGCTTATTCAATAATGCTGTTTTATCTTGGTATTGCTGCTCTAAGAATTCAGGCGATAAATTGGGGAGCAAATACCCGTCAACCTCTTGCTTATAGGGGTTTACGCTTTCTCGATAACTGACAACCTGCTCAGCCAATGTGGTGAACTGGTTATTAGTATTGGTCTTGTGTGCTGAGCTTGCGCAGCCACCCAAAGCAAGGGGAATCGCACAGGCCAATGCCAGTTGCTTAATATGTGTTCCTAGGTTCATGCTTTATTCTCATTGATTGTGCATTTCGCCATACTCTAGCCTACCACAGCGCGCGAGCCAACCGCTTGCGACCAGCGTCCAAATGTCGGTTCTGCGCATAAAGTGGGCGCTTGGTCGCAATTATGTAACCAGAGTATTCCAAAAGAGAACAATTTGCTTTTTAATACCGCCAAGGGATGTATAAGCAAGCTAGGATTGGCTGCACCTCCATTTCAACCTGGTGATTGTGATTATGATGTTCCATGACTCCATGGCCAACGCGCAAGAGAAAATGACCCAAGTCTGTCATTTGCTCGAACTGCATGCGCTGCCGCCAACACCTTTAAATTACCATGTGCTGTACCAGCATGTGAGTGAAGGCGAAAGTGCACTGAGTGAGGCCTTACAAGCTGCTGTAACCGAAGGCCGCACCATTGACTCAGTGTTAATGGAAGAGTTGTATATACAATATCTCACACCGGATCATCAAAAGCAGACCGCTATGGTTGAACGTATTAGCGAATTGATAGGTAATCTAGAGCGCAATAGCAAAAGCAATCAAAAACACATCGACCATTACCACCTCGAAATTGATCGTTGTGCTCGCGCTTTAGATGAACATGATGTTGATAAAAGCCGACACCAGCTGCGTAAGTTAGCCGAGCATACCCTAGTGTTAAAAGGGCAAATGCAAAAGTTTAAGCAACTACTGGAGCAAATAAAACAGCAATACCTTAGTACTAAATCGCAACTAAAACGCCTTAAAGACAAACACCATCTCGACCCACTCACCGGCCTTTATCACCGTCATTATCTCGATAAAAAATTTCAGTATTGGGCCAAGAAGCAGCATCAAATCTCTTTAATCCGTATTGATGTCGAAAACTATCAACAGTTTTGTCATGACTACGGCGACAGCATTGGTAATTTAATGCTCGAAAAAGTGGCCACCAAAATAGACAAATATGTCAAAGAAAGTGGTTTTTGCGGGCGCACCCAAAATGAGCAATTTACCATTATGATGGCCGACGTCGAGGCACAAACCGTGGACCTCATTGCCGAAAAAGTACAAGCCGGCATCAGTAAGCTTCGCTTTGTAAGTTCACGCAGTGGTAAACAGCTCCCTGGTGTGGCGTTTCAATGCCAAACCATACATCGCCAGCAAGAACCTAACTTTAGCGCCCTCGTCTCATCCACTCATTAGCTTCTGCGCTTGCTAAAAACGGCTTAATCCTTGAGCTGTTACAGGGCCTCAAGTACACTATGACAAACTCTCCCTCTGGGCTTAAATTAGATGAAAGAAGCTGAGCAAAAAACCACCCACTTTGGCTATAAAACGGTTGCTACAAGCGACAAAGTTAACCACGTAGCGGATGTCTTCCACTCTGTTGCTGCCAAATACGATTTAATGAATGACTTGCTCTCTTTTGGCATCCACCGCTTATGGAAACGGGTTACCATTGCCAGTTCAGGAGCCCGCAAAGGGCAAACCATACTAGATTTGGCCGGAGGTACGGGCGATTTAACCGCTAAGTTTAGCCAACTAGTGGGAGAGACTGGCAAGGTGATTCTCGGCGACATCAATGACTCGATGCTTAAAGTGGGTCGCGATAAACTGCGCGACCGAGGCCTAGTCAGCAATATTGAATATGTACAAATGAACGCCGAAGCGCTGCCATTTCCCGATAACAGCATAGATGTGATCACCATTGCGTTTGGTTTACGTAATGTGACCGATCAGAGCAAAGCCCTCGCTTCGATGTTTCGCGTATTAAAACCCGGTGGACGATTACTGATTCTTGAGTTTTCCAAGCCTGAACATGAAGTGCTTACTAAACTGTATGATATGTACTCATTCAACATTTTACCGCAGGTCGGTAAAGCGGTACTCAATGACAGTGAGTCATACAAGTATCTAGCAGAGTCAATCCGTATGCACCCGGACCAAGACACCTTGGAAGCCATGATGAAAGAAGTGGGCTTTGAGCAAACCAGTTATCAAAATATGACCGGGGGCATTGTTGCCCTCCACCGTGGCTTTAAATTTTAAGAGGCAAATATGCTCTCTCACTTTGCTGTAGCCAGCGCTGAAAAGCTGGCTAATCGACTGATACTGCTTGATCCGCAGTTGCAGCAAAGGCTGCAACAGATAAACACTCAAGTGCTGGTACTGCACATTCGTGACTGGCAGCAGTATGTAAGTGTTCACTATGGTGATGCAGGGCTAATGCTGCAAGCCCATAATGAAGCACCCGAGCAACACCAATGCTTTATTAGCGCTGATACTGATACATTAATGAAGCTAAAGGATCCCTCTTTGCTCACCCAGCTCATCCGCCAAGATAAGCTCGACCTTGAAGGCGATATTCATCTGGCCCAAGCCTACAGCCAAGCCTTTAATGATTTGGATATTGATTGGCCCGAGCACTGGTCTAAATATATCGGTGATGCTCCAGCACAGTTGCTATGGCAAACTCTCAGTAAAGGTAAAGCGCAAGCTCAGCAGAGCCTCACTAAACTCGACCATATCGTGCTCACGCTCTTGCAGGATGAGCTTAAAGTGAGTATTCACCCGCTAGAATTAGAACAATTCACGCGCCAGAGTCGCCAGCTAAAATCCGACGTCCAGCATCTTGAACAACGTATAGATGCGTTGTTGACGCACGTTCAGCAAACACAGTAAAGAGGTGCCCTTTGTCTGCGGCAAGACTGTATTTCATCACTAAAACCTTATTGCAGTATGGCATCGATGAACTGCTGCCACAGCAGAAGCTTCCTTGGTTTGCCAAATTGGCTCGACGCAGTATTTTTTGGTTACGTAATCGCCATAAGGATAAACCCGCAGGCGTGCGTTTACGTTTAGCGCTACAAACATTAGGGCCGGTGTGGATTAAGTTTGGGCAAATGCTCTCTACCCGTCGTGACTTGCTACCACCGGAAATCGCCAGTGAGCTGGCTCTGCTACAAGACCAAGTTCCTCCTTTTGCAGGTGATCAGGCCAAAGCCATTATCGAGCAAGCACTGGAAGTTAATGATATCAGCGACGTGTTCAGTGAGTTTGATGTGACTCCCTTGGCTTCCGCATCAATTGCGCAGGTGCATACGGCCACTCTCATTGACAACGACGGTGACCACCAAGATGTGGTCGTTAAAGTCATTCGTCCTAACATCAAAAAGCAAATAGATGCCGATTTAGCGCTGATGCAGCAATGCGCCCGAGTTGTCGCCAAACTGCTTAAAGAAGGCCGCCGTTTACGTCCGGTGGAGGTTGTTAAGGAGTATAAGAAAACCCTTCTCGATGAACTCGATCTGATGCGCGAAGGCGCCAATGCGATTCAGCTACGACGTAATTTTGAAGACTCGGAATCACTGTATATCCCCTTTGTGTATAGCGACTTTAGCCGCACTAATGTGCTGGTTATGGAACGTATATATGGCATTCCCGTATCCGACACCGATGCCTTATTAAAACAAGGTACCAATATGAAGTTATTGGCAGAACGTGGCGTTGAGGTCTTTTTTACCCAAGTTTTTCGCGATAGCTTCTTCCATGCGGATATGCACCCTGGCAATATTTTTGTTTCCTTTGATAACCCTCACAACCCGCAATATATCGGCATCGACTGTGGCATTGTTGGTACCTTAAATAAAGAAGACAAACGCTATTTAGCGGAAAACTTTATCGCCTTTTTCAATCGTGATTATCGTAAGGTTGCTGAGCTGCATGTGGATTCTGGCTGGGTCCCTGCCGATACCAGTATTGAAGAGTTTGAATTCGCTATTCGCACTGTTTGCGAGCCCATATTTAACAAGCCGCTAGCGGAAATTTCGTTTGGTCATGTATTGGTTAATTTATTCAATACCGCTCGACGTTTTAATATGGAAGTGCAGCCACAGCTCGTACTACTGCAAAAAACACTGCTTTATGTCGAAGGATTAGGGCGGCAGCTTTACCCTCAGCTAGATCTGTGGAAAACCGCCAAACCCTTCTTAGAAGACTGGGTTAAACAACAAGTAGGGCCTTGGGCGGTCGCCAAACAAATGTACGCCAACTTACCATTTTGGGCAGAGAAGTTTCCTGAGCTACCGGATCTGATCTACCATAATTTGAGGCGTCAACAGCATCCTCCTGCGCCACCAGCAACCAATCACAAAGCGATTATTTTAGCGTTAGCTGGCTGCACAGGACTGATCGTTGCTTGTTTAGTCGCGCTGGCGCAACATCCTGTATTTTCAGCAGTCAGTGCCGTCGCCGGGTTTGCAGCGCTGTTTGCTGCTTGGCGTAAAGGCTAACAGCACTATGACATCATCTTTGTGCGCGGTATACTTCGCCACAGTTTAGTAGGACATTTCGGAGACAGTTATGGGTTTTGGCGGTATTAGTATTTGGCAGTTGTTGATCGTATTAGCGATCATCGTGCTACTTTTTGGCACTAAAAAGCTACGTAATATAGGCGGTGATTTAGGTAATGCAGTAAAAGGCTTTAAAAAAGCGGTATCGGATGACGAGAATAAGCCCGATGCAAAATCAGATGACGCTAAAATTTCTGAATCGAAACAACAGGCTGAAGAAAACCCAAGTCAAAAAGACAAAGATAAGGTGTAGCCACCCATGGGCATGTGGGAATTATTGGTGGTGTTCGTTGTAGGTCTTATTGTCCTTGGCCCCGAACGCTTACCTGTGGCCATTCGAACGGTAAGCCGCTGGGTAAAAACAGCCAAAGGCATGGCCAACAATATTTCTGCACAGGTCAACGAGGAACTGCGTGTACATGAGCTACATCAGAACCTTAAAAAGGCTGAGCAGCAAAATATGGAAAACCTTCCTGACGATGTAAAAGACTCGGTGGCAGAGCTGCATAAAGCGGCGCAATCAGTCACTCGCAGTTATGACAACGCACCAAAAAAAGACAGCAGTAACAAAGATGAGTGAACCCCAACAGAGCGGCTTTATTGCCCACTTGGTCGAATTACGTAATCGCTTGATGCGCTCATTGCTTTGCGTATTGTTGGTGTTTGTTGCGCTCGTGTATTTTGCCAACGACATTTACGCCTTTGTTGCAGCGCCTCTGCTTGCACATTTGCCAGCAAACAGCCAGATGATCGCCACCGATGTTACCGCACCGTTTTTTACGCCTTTTAAGCTTACACTTTTTGTTGCCATATTTGCTGCCATCCCCTTTATCTTGCATCAAGTATGGTCTTTTATTGCGCCGGGACTGTATCAACACGAAAAGCGCATGCTGATCCCTATCTTGCTTTCAAGCGTCTTACTTTTTTACGGTGGTATCGCTTTTTGTTACTTCGTTGTCCTACCCATCGTACTTAGCTTCTTCACCGGTATTGGCCCTGAGGTTATGACGCTTACGCCAGACATCAGCAGCTATTTAGGGTTTGCATTAAAGCTATTTTTCGCCTTTGGTATTGCCTTTGAAATCCCGGTAGCCATCATGCTGCTTTGTTGGAGTGGGGCAACGACCACCGCGAGTTTAAAGCAAAAGCGCCCTTATATCGTGGTTGGGGCTTTTGTGGTCGCGATGTTTCTAACGCCCCCCGATGTGTTATCACAGACCTTGCTCGCCTTACCGATGCTGTTATTATTTGAGCTCGGCCTGATTTTGGCCGCCTTTTATAGCGCTAAATCACCACAGGAAGAAAAACAATGAAAAAATATTTAGTATCCGCCGTGCTCACCGCTTGGGTGGGAACACTTTCTCCCGCAGCCATAGCCAATGACGGCGTGAATATTCAAGCGCTAAAGGCCTGTAGCTTTATTGAAAATGATTTTCGTCGCCTGCTGTGCTACGACAACATCATGGCCGGCAAACCTATTGATGCCATGCCTAAGGGCGAAGTGAAAAACACCAACGCTGCACCGCAAAGTAATAAAAAAGCGCAAGCCGCAAGTGTTGCCGGTGCGCCAGCAAAACATAGCAAAACCAATAAAGCAGACTTTGGCCTAGAGCATAAAAAAGAAAAAGAACAAAAAGACGATAATAACGAGCTTCGCGCGCGTGTAAGCCAAGTTGATGAAGCCCCTTATGGTGAGCTTATTTTGACTCTCGACAACGGCCAAAAATGGCGCCAAATTGGCACCGAACATTTTCGTTTGAATAGCAATGACACAGTGATTATTAGCCGTGGCATGTTCAACTCTTTCCTACTGAAAAAGCAAGGTGCAAATAAGTCTATCCGTGTTAAACGCGTTGATTAAGTAGCTGCCATGATAGATATCGGAGTCAATCTCACAAGCAGCCAATTTGCAGCAGATACTGACGCTGTGGTTGCTCGTGCGCGCGACGCAGGTATCACCAATATGGTAGTGATTGGTTGTGACGAGCGCGATAGCCAGCATGCAGTAGAGCTGGCACGTCGCCATCAGTTGTTTTGCACCGCCGGTATTCATCCCCACAATGCAAAAGATGCAAGCGCCGAGTTCGAACACGTTATCACCCAGCTAGCCAGTCAAAGTGAAGTACTGGCTATTGGTGAATGCGGCCTTGACTACAACCGCGACTTCTCACCGCGACCTGTACAGCGCGAGATTTTTGCTCGCCAGCTAGCTTTGGCAAATGAATTAGCGCTGCCCGTATATTTACATGAACGTGATGCCAGTGCGGATATGCTAGCACTGCTGCAAGAGTATCAACCCCGTGGAATTGTGCACTGCTTTACCGGCAATGCTGAACAGGCTCAGCACTATCTTGAGTTGGGCCTATATTTAGGCATCACAGGCTGGGTATGTGATGAACGTCGCTCGCAAGCGCTCAATGAAGCCTTGGCGCATATTCCTAGGGAGCGATTACTAGTTGAGACTGACGCTCCTTACCTCTTGCCTCGGACAATACGACCAAAACCAAAGTTACGGCGCTGTGAACCCCATCACCTTGGCTACGTAGTCACCCACTTAGCTCAACGCTACGCATGCACTGAGGCAGAGATCATCGCGCAGACCAAACATAATTTTAGCCAATTGTTTAATGTGGAGCTGCGTTAGTTATGCGTGTGCTTGCTTGGGCGATGATGCTGCTGTGGTCGTGCTCAGCGCTCGCCTCAAGCATGAGTATCAATACCGAAGCAGACTCCTTAGCAACAGCGCAAAATTCACCCCATTGGCAACCCCTTAATAAGCCGTTTATCAACTTGGGCAACAAAGTGCGTTATGGCTGGCTGCGGGTGAATTTAAGCTCTCACCAATACCCACCCAGCGTGTATATTATTGCCATTGATAACCCATTAATAGACAGCCTCAAGGCGTTTCATTTACGTGATAATAAGCTAATCAATACGCGTACTATAGGTAGTCAAGTTGATGGTGCAGATCGACTTTTTAAAGATGAATCACTGTCCTTTTATATTGATACCCGTAGCCCTGGGGAGCACTGGGTCTACATCGAAGTGATCGCCAGTGACGGCTTTAGACTGCCGGTTCAGGTGCATACTCTGAAGAGCTACTTTGAGTACAAAAGCAGCTTCAATAGCCTATTCGGGGCGGTGATGGGCCTCGCGGCAACGCTGATATTGACCACCTTATTCTTTTTTATTCTGTCACGACAAGCCCGCTTTTTATTGGCCACGGCATACATTAGTGCTTTGGCACTGATAGGTATTTACGTATTTGGCTATGGCTATCGCTATTTGCACCCCGATACACCTTGGCTACAAACGGCGGTGCTGCCCCTACTACTGATAGCTGCACCAAGCCTCTTAGTTGCTTTGAATCAAACACTGATAGCGCCAATAAAACGTAAAACGGTGATTACAGTCATGCTCATTACTGTGGTTATCGGCCTACTTCCAAACCTATTACCTGCCGCTATTGCCGACCCTATCGTGGTTGTTGCGAGTACCTTATTTTGTTTATTCGGCGCGGTCTATAGTGCTTGGCAGGGGTATCGCAAGCAACAACAACAGTTATGGGTACTCAGTATTGCCAGTCTGATGTTACTCGCGCTTATGAGCTATTTTTGTCTCAACTATTTTGGTTTCGCATTGCCGATTAGCAAAACCAGTTGGTGGCTTTTTTTGCCCCCAGCGAGCAGTGCCTTACTGGTCTGTTTTGTAGTTATTCGCAACTTATTAAGTCAGCACAGTGAACGCATGCGCGCGCAGCAACAAGCACTGGCGGAGCAGCAAACGCGAGACCAATTACTGGCTCAGCAGCTGGCACTAGAGGAGCAAACTAAAGAAGAACTAGAAAATAAAGTAGAAGAGCGCACTATAGAGCTACAAATTACTCTGCGGGAATTAGAAGAAAAGAACACTGAGCTAGAGCGCATTAATAACGAGGACCCATTAACGGGTGTCAAAAATCGCCGCTTTTTCGATAAGCGTTTAGAGCATGAGTTACGGCGCTCACAACGGGATGACGCTCCGTTGAGCCTGCTAATGATAGACATAGATCACTTTAAAAAGGTCAACGATAGCTATGGTCATCCCGCCGGTGATGCAGCTATTAAATTGGTGTCACAAACTATCAAAGCCTGTTTGCGCCGGCCATTTGACCATGTGTGCCGCTACGGCGGTGAAGAGTTTGCCGTTATTTTACCTAATACCACTCACGAAGGCGCTCTCAAGCTGGGCGAAGAAGTATGCACTGAGGTAGGTCAACAACAGGTTGAATTCTCAGAGCACCAATTTTCATTAACTGTTAGTATTGGCGTGCATACCGCTTACGGGGAAACCACCGCTCACGCTGGCGACATCACCCATATGGCGGATGAGGCGCTATACCATGCTAAAGCGCATGGTCGTAATCAAGTAATTAGCTCACAATCTTTGCCTTAGGAGAGCATTATGGCCCAATCAGGACTCGACCTGTTTCCTTATACGCGTATGCGTCGTTTACGTAAAAATGACTTCTCTAGACGCTTAACTCAAGAGCATGAGCTCAGCGTTAATGACTTAATTTATCCAGTGTTTGTCTTGGAAGGCAAAAACCGCCGCGAACAGGTTGAATCTATGCCTGGCGTTGAGCGCTTGTCCATCGACTTATTGATTGAAGAAGCTAAAGAGTTGGTCGCTTTAGGTGTACCCGCTATTGCCCTATTTCCAGTCACACCCAGTGAAAAGAAATCTCTGCATGCCGAAGAAGCCTATAACCCAGAGGGGTTAGCACAACGCACGGTGCGCGCTTTGAAGAGCGAACTGCCTGAGCTAGGGGTGATCACCGATGTTGCCTTGGACCCCTTCACCGTGCATGGTCAGGACGGCATCATTGACGAGCAAGGCTATGTTATCAATGACATCACCACCGAGGTGTTGGTGAAACAAGCGCTGTCACACGCCCAAGCGGGTGCCGATGTCGTTGCCCCCTCAGATATGATGGATGGTCGTATCGGCGCTATTCGTGAGGCGCTAGAAGAGCAAGGCCTGATCAATACCCAAATTATGGCTTATTCTGCCAAGTATGCGTCAAGCTATTATGGCCCATTTCGCGATGCGGTCGGCTCAGCGGGTAACCTCAAAGGGGCTGATAAAAAGACCTACCAAATGAATCCTGGAAACTCCGATGAGGCCCTCAGAGAAGTCGCGCTGGATTTACAAGAAGGCGCTGATATGGTCATGGTGAAACCAGGCATGCCCTACTTAGATATTGTTCGACGCGTTAAAGATGAGTTTTCCGTGCCCACCTTCGCCTATCAAGTCAGTGGTGAATACGCCATGCACATGGCTGCTATTGAAAACGGCTGGTTAGAAGAAAGAGCCATTGTTATGGAGTCTTTACTTGCCTTCAAACGTGCAGGGGCTGACGGTATTCTCACTTATTTTGCTAAACGCGCGGCGCAGTGGCTTAACGAATCTTAAGCTTAACACCCAACTTTTTTCTGAGAAAAAGCGCTAACAAGTTAACAACTTGAAATTTTCGTGTAACTTATTGGGGGCATAATATGTCCCCCTTTAGGGATAAATAACAATACACGGGAAGCTATCTAATGAAAAACACAGTCACACCTATCGCTCTAGCGGTGGCGGCCTCGTTGGCATCGCTCAGCGCTCAAGCAGATATCTTAATATCAGAATATGTCGAAGGCAGTAGCAATAATAAAGCCATCGAGCTTTATAACCCCAATTCAGAGTCAGTCGATTTAAGCCAGTATAGTATTGAGTTTTACTTTAACGGCAGCACTACGGCTGGTTATACTCTCGATCTCTCAGGCTCACTGGCAGCTGAAGGCGTTTTTGTTGCCGCACATGAATCAGCAGATGCTGCAATTCTAGCAGTCGCTGATCAAATTGCAGGCGGTGGTTGGTTCAACGGCGATGATGCCATTGTGCTTCGTAAACAGGGTGACGTCATTGATAGCCTTGGTCAGGTTGGCCTCGATCCTGGTTCGCAATGGGGTGAAGGGCTCACCTCTACGCAAAATAATACCCTGCGCCGTATTGATGGCACCGGTGCTCGCACCACCCTTGACACCGCCTATATCCCTAGCGACTTCTTTATTGGCTATGAGCAAGACGACTTCAGTGATCTGGGCACCTATCAAGGAGGTTCCGGCCCAGTCGACCCCGACCCTGATCCAGAACCAACCCCCGAGCTCACATGTGCTGATCCAGCCACTACCATTAGCGAAATCCAAGGGCCAGGCATGGCCAGTCCCCTGCAAGGCGAGCAAGTTATTGTCGAAGCGGTGGTCAGTGCTGATTACCAACAAAGTGACGCCCTTAATGGCTTTTTCTTAGCATCACTCAACGCTGATAATGACCCCCTCACCTCTGAAGGTATTTTTGTTTATCACAGTGATGATGACGTTAATGTCGGCGACCGTGTACGACTTCAGGCCACCATTGATGAATACTACGGCGCCACACAATTAAAGAATGTGACGGCGCTGAAGAGTTGTGGTACTGCACAAGCCGATATCACTGAAATCACTCTACCGGTTGACAATATCGACGAGCTTGAAGCCTATGAAGGCATGCTCATCAGTGTCGCCCAGCCAATGTACGTAGTAGATAGCTATAATTTGGCACGCTATGGAGAGCTTGGCCTAGCAACAGAGCGCTTATATCAAGGCACCCAAGTGGCGCTACCAGGTGATGCCGCCAATGCGCTTGAAGCGCAAAACCAGCTAAAACAGTTATTACTTGATGATGGCTCAACACAGCAAAACCCTGAAGTGATTCCTTATCCTGGAGCTGGACTGGACGCCTACAATACCGTGCGCTTAGGCGACAGTGTAGAAGGCCTCACTGGGGTGCTGGGCTATGGTTTTGATCGCTACCGTTTACATCCAACCACGGCTGTACAGTTCACTGCCAGCAACCCGCGCACTGAAGCGCCAGTACTCAATGAGCAGGGCGATATAAAAATCGCTAGCTTTAATGTTTTAAACTACTTTAACGGTGATGGCCAGCAAGGCGGCTTTCCAACCTCTCGCGGCGCCGATGATTTGCAAGAATTTATTCGCCAAGAGGAAAAGCTCGTTACCGCCATCACCGCCATGGATGCCGACATTGTTGGCTTAATGGAAATTGAAAACGATGGTTTTGGCGAGTTCAGTGCTCTAAGTTCGTTAGTCACTGCACTGAACGATGCAACTGATAACGGCGAATATGCCTTCGTTGATTTTGCCGTAGCCGAGGTTGGCACCGACGCCATTACCACCGCGCTCATTTACCGTAGCGACCGCGTACAAGAAGTTGGCACAGCCAGCATCAATGATGAAGACGCCTTATCCTATGGTAACCGCGCGGCGATCGCACAGAGCTTCCGTGATATTGAAAGTGATGAAGTGTTAACCGTTGCTGTCGCTCACTTAAAATCCAAAGGTGGCTGTAGCCGTGCCGAAGGGCTCGATCAAGACCAAAATGATGGTCAAGCCTGCTATAACGCAACGCGCGTAGCCGGTGCCGAGCAGTTCGCTTCATGGTTAGCGAGCCAACCCACTGGGGTGGCTGATGACGATGTGATCATTGTCGGTGATATGAATGCTTACGCGCAGGAAGACCCCATGCAAACCTTTGCCGACGCCGGATTTGCCAATGTCATTCCTACGCTGGAAGGCAATACGTTGGGTTACTCATATAACTTCCAAGGCCGCTTAGGCAGCTTAGACCACGCTTTGGCATCACCCAGCCTTATGAACAAAGTGGTCGCTGCTACCGATTGGCATATTAATGCTGATGAGCCTCGGGTGTTAGACTACAACTTAGAGTACAAAACCCAGGCACAGCAGGCCAGCTTGTATGCCGAGCATGCATACCGCGCCTCAGATCATGACCCTGTCATCGTCGCCATCGCTGCCGAGCAATCTGAGCCCGAAGAGCTTGTGGGCGAGTTTACTGGCCTTAGTGGATGGTTTTGGCCTCGCAACTTTACTATCGATTTACCAGAGGGTTACCAAACGCTAGATATCGAGCTCGTGGGTGGCTGGGGTCAAGTTGATCTGTACGTTAGCCACCAACGTCGCCCGTCTATTTTCCGTGCCGATTGTGCCTCACGTAACTGGGGGACTGCAGAGCAATGTCACTTTGATAACCCTGCTGCTGGAAAGTGGAAAGCCCGTATTCTTGGCCCTCTGCCCTACGGTAATGTCACGTTACGCTACCGTGCGGTTAAAGCCGACTAATAGGGTTTAATACCGAGCGAGAATGGCGTCACGAGCGCCATTCTCGATTATCTTTTTTAGCCCCTGTTCAAATAACTTTTGCAGCCGCTCGCCATCTGGGTGATGGGGAGAAAAAGCAAGAAAGATATCGGTTCCTTCATTAATAAATGCCACTTGAATGTTATCGCTAATCCCTTGGGTACGACGTAGATAATTTGCTGATTTAATGAAAATAAGCGCACTGTCTAAGCGCCCTAACATCAGCCTTCGCATGTTAGGTAAATCGGAGTTAGCATACGCTGCCACCACTTTATGTTCGGCCACCAAAGCAAGAAACTGGTCGCCATAGCCATATCCTCTGACAACACCTACTAACTCGCCATTAAACTGCGCACGATTAGTAATTTTCAGAGCCCGTTGGGTATTGTGATAATACGCAGAATACGCCTTATAAAGAGGAGTACTACCGAGTAAGTACTTCTCTTTACTGATAGCATCGATAGGCACATTAAAGCCCGCCACATAAGCACCGGTATCGAGGTAATGCAGCACCCGCGCATAAGGGTAAATATGGTAGTCGACTGACACGTCTACCGCTGCAAAAGCGGCCGTGATTATATCATTCGCCATGCCCGTACCATCGGCATTGGCATAGGGAGTCCATGCGTCTTCAGCAGCGATAACCACGCGCTCGGCTTGGCAAGGTGCAGTTAGAAACAACAAGGCAAGAAATAGGCAGCCGCGACTCATGCTCTCTCCAGCACACCACAAATTATTTTATTATAGGCACTGCTTGGTTGGTCGCGACAAATTATCCTAGATATCTACATGATCAATGGTGGTGGCCGCCTGACATAGCTTGGCCATCACTGTGATAAAACCCTGATGCACCGTGTTCAATAAAGCCCTGGTTTATCATTTTCGCCAAAAATGGATCATGTTCATTATCTCCCACATCGGCATAGTCTGTAGTTTGATAACGGTCCCAATGAGCAAATTGTTGCTGCACTTGTTGCGGGTTAAGCTGGTAACTTTGCAACGTGAGTCTGCTTATTTGTTGCCATCTGTCTTGATGATCAGCGTCTTTACGTGCCACCACAAGCTGCTTGACCAGCTGCAATGCTGGCAGCCATACCAGCGTCATTTTATAGCCATTTTGTTGGCTTTCGAAGTGCTGCTCTTGGCCGCAGCCCTCACCTTGCGTACGTGATGGCGATTGTGAAAGTAGGTCACTGTGCACTAACTGATATTTTTGTGACCAACTGACTGGTTGCCCGCCTTCTTTTAGCTCACCAGGTTGGTACTCAATGCCTCTTTGGTAGTGCTCAAAATAACGAATAGGCCGCACTTGCTGATTAGATAGGCGCTGCCAGAGCTCAACGACCCCCTGACTGTTAGCCTGATGCGCTACCTGATCATGCAGCCGCCAAAGCGAAAATAGCTGCTCTTCTTGAACGCCTTGCTGCTGTATATAATTGGCTTTTAACACCTGCGCATTCGCTTGGCATTGCTGTTGCGCATACACACTGGCACTACACATGGCGACTGCCAACGTGGCTAATTTGACATACTTCATCATTTTATCCTCCACTTAGGGCCGAGGACATAGCAACCTATGCCCTCGACCTTAGGTGATTAATTACCTAGCTTGGCTTCTGCTTTACTCACTAAATCTGCAGCGTGATTAATCACGTGGAAGATATAGTTTTGCTCATTAGTTCCGGTCACTAGATGGGCTCCAGGACCCTGGGCATACACACCCACATCTTCACCCGCATGAGTTTCTGAGCTAAGTGGCACCAGCGCTTCTTGGTGGAATCCCGCTGTGGTGGTGTCAATGGTGCTCAAATCCACACGACCAGTGACAATCTCACCGTTGTAGCCAGCATCAGCGTTGGTCTGTGCGCCAAGGTTCTTAAAGCCGTTGCCATTGGTGTAGCCCAAAGTGGTGTAAGGCATGCCATCGGCTGCCAAGGTAGGCTCGTCGCTGCCAACGGCAACCACTTTACCTAAAATAGGGTTACCTCGTTTCGGGTAGCCAGCTATGGTAAATACATGGCTATGATCTGCGGTTACGATGATCAGGGTCTCATCCGTGTTGGTCTTTTCCATCGCGGCTTGCACCGCCTCGGCCAACTCCACCGTGTCGTGGAGTGCGTTATAGGCATTTCCTGCATGGTGAGCATGATCGATACGGCCCGCCTCTACAGTCAGAAAGAAACCTTCGTCATTGTTATTAAGAACATCAATGGCTTTTTCCGTCATCGCCGCCAGCGACGGCTCACCGGCGATATCATTGCTTCGGTCTTGCTCATACTGCATGTGCGATTCGTTAAATAGCGCAAAGATGCGCTCAGTGCTGGCAGGATCGATAGCATCAAAGCCCGCTTGATCCATCACATAGGTGCCATTGGGGTAAGCCGCTTGCCATTGCGCCGTTAAGTCACGGCCATCGGTGCGGTCACCCTCGGTGCTGCTTTGCGCATCATTGCTATTAAATGCGGCATCTTTTGGCAGGAAGTGACGACGACCACCGCCCATTACCACTTCAATACCATCAATATCGACGTCGAATCGCGCTTCCAGATTAGGCTCAAAGTTAACTAATTGCGAGGCAATGTCTTCGCACCCAGCCGCGACCGCATCAGCGGGCATATCGGAGATGTCTTCCCAGTTACGGTCGGCCGATTTGGCATAGGTGGCAGCCGGTGTGGCGTGAGTGATCCGCGCGGTTGACACAATTCCTGTTGATTTACCTGCGATTTCTGCCAGCTCTAAGGCGGTTACTAACTCATTGCCGGACACCGATTCACAGTCACCACGGGCAATCCCTTCAGCCACGCCAATCACACCCACATCGGTTTTTACCCCTGTCGCCATAGCCGTCATAGTGCCAGCTGAGTCAGGAGTTTGCGCATCAACATTATAGGTTTTAGCAAAGCCGGAATATGGCATGGTTTCAAAGCTCAGCTGGTGCTCCTCACCCATTTTTCCTTGTAGTTGCCCAGCTAAAATACGTGCAGCTGTGACCGTGGAGATGCCCATTCCATCACCTACGAACAGAATCACGTTTTTCGCTTTTTGATTGCTGCTGCTTAGCTGCTCGGCACGTTGTTGTGCCTGCGCTACTTTATCCTGAGCATCGCTAAACCAAGCGTTGCCCGTTAGGTTAGCCAGTTCATCATCATCTAATGTAGTTTTAATCGGGTTACAATTGGTCGTTTGCGCTGCAACTTCATCGCCATCAAGCTCGCCATTGCCATTGTCATCGGCACCCACTTGAGTGTAGACACCACCATTAATGCATTGACTATCACCCACAGCTATGTCGGTGTTAACAGTTAAAGTCGGCGCGCCATCATCGTCAGAGCAACCCGCCAGTGCCGCAACCACGGCAAGAGAAAGAATATTTAGCTTATTCATTGTTAATACCTGCTTACTTAGTGAGCTCAAGGGCTGAGTCGATAATGTGGAACACCATGCTTTGTTCAATCACTCCCTGCGCTAGATGGGCGCTGGGACCCATAGCATGAAGGGAAATATCTTCGCCTGCGTGTGTCTCTGAGCTAAGTGGAATGGTTGCTTCTTGGTGAAAACCTGGGGTGGTGGTATCGATACCCGCCAGATTTTGACGCCCGGTTTGCGGCGCATCGCTGTAGCTGGCATCAGCGTTAGTTTCCATGCCTAGGTCGCGAAAGCCCAAGCCATTGGCATAGCCGAGCGTGGTGTATGGCTTACCATCCGCTGCAAGCGTCGGTTGCTGCTGCCCTACCGCCACTACCTGACCTAGAATAGGGTTACCACGTTTAGGGTAACCGGCAATGGTAAAGACGTGGCTGTGATCCGCAGTCACCAAAATCAATGTTTCTTCGGGGTTAGTGTTCTCGATGGCATACTGCACGGCATTGGCCAGTTCGATTGTATCGTTCAGCGCATTGTATGCATTACCCGCGTGGTGAGCGTGGTCAATACGCCCGGACTCAACCGTAAGGAAAAAGCCTGTATCGTTATTATCAAGCACAGATATTGCTTTAGCGGTCATCTCTGATAGTGAAGGCTCACCCGCAAGATCATTGCCTCGGTCTGCTTCATATTGCATATGAGATTCATTGAACAGTCCAAACACCCGCTGAGCGTCATCGGCTATCGCATCAAAACCTGCACGGTCCCATACATAGACACCATCGGCATACTTTTGTTGCCATTCCTGAGTCAGGTCGCGACCATCGGTGCGGTCCCCTTCGATAGCGCTGCGGGCATCAAGAGTGTTATACGTTTCGTCTTTCGGTAGGAAGTGACGGCGGCCACCGCCCATAACAACTTCTATGCCATCCACGTCAGTACCAGCAAAGCGAGCTTCAAGGTTTTGTTCAAAGTTAACCAATTGCGTAGCGATATCCTCACACCCTTGCGCAACCGCCTGCGCCGGCATGTCTGACACGTCTTCCCAATTACGATCTGCTGATTTGGCATAGGTTGCTGCAGGAGTGGCGTGGGTAATACGGGCGGTGCTGACGATACCAGTACTTAAACCTCGAATTTCTGCAAGCTCCAGAGCAGTAATCAGTTCATTACCAGCTACCGTGGCACAATTTCCGCGCTCGATATCTTCATCTACACCAATCACACCCACATCAGTTTTAACCCCTGACGCCATGGCGGTCATGGTGCCTGCTGAGTCTGGGGTTTGTGCATCAACATTATAGGTTTTTACCTGCGCCGAGTAAGGAAACTTCTCGAAGCTAAGGTAACCTTCTTCACCCATTTTGCCGTTATTTTGGCCCTGTAGAATACGAGCTGCTGTGAGTGTGGATACCCCCATACCATCGCCAACAAACAGAATCACATTTTTGGCCTTAGTCAGTTTTTGCTGATTGGCCAATTGCTGCTTCTCGTTGAGCTTATTCTTATCTGTTTGATACCACTGACTATTGGTCTGAACGTCAGGCAAGACTCCGGCCTGCACTGGTGTGCACACCAGCGAGGAGAAGGCCGAGGCTGCCGCCATCGCCAAGGCTAACTTTGATACTTTCATTTTTTGTTCCCGTGAGTTTTATTATTTAGCGCTGTTAAGAAGCTGTTCTTAACCACAAATATGTACCAGCAAGGGTTGTACTGGCGTCGTTACTGTAGGGAACGAATGTTTCTAAAATATAACCATTTATTGACGGACAGATGATGAATATATGACAGCGAATACGGGAGCAGAGGAATAGGCATAAAAAAACCCAGGCACTAGCCTGGGTTTTTCTTAGAAGAGGCGACTATTACTTCGCTTCTTTTTTCGCTTTTTCTGCAGCGATTACTTCGTCAGCAACGTTTTGCGGACAAGGTGCGTAGTGTGAGAACTCCATAGAGAACTGACCACGACCAGAAGTAATAGTACGTAGGTGGCCGATGTAACCGAACATCTCAGATAGTGGTACTTCACCCTTGATGCGTACGCCCATGCCGCCCGCTTCTTGGTCTTTGATCATACCACGACGACGGTTAAGGTCACCGATTACGTCACCCACGTTGTCTTCAGGAGTGAATACGTCAACTTTCATGATTGGCTCAAGAAGTTGTGCACCCGCTTTAGGGATAGACTGACGGAATGCGCCTTTTGCAGCGATTTCGAACGCGATAGCTGATGAGTCAACTGCGTGGAAAGCACCGTCAAATAGTTCAACTTCAACGTCTAGTACTGGGAAGCCGGCAAGAACACCTTCTTCCATCATAGATGCGAAGCCTTTCTCAACTGCTGGCCAGAATTCCTTAGGAACGTTACCACCAACAACGCTTGAGCTGAACTTGTAGCCTGAACCTACTTCACCTGGCTTGATACGGTAATCGATCTTACCGAATTGACCAGAACCACCTGATTGCTTCTTATGCGTGTAGCTATCTTCGATTTCTTTGGTGATAGTTTCACGGTAAGCAACCTGAGGCTGACCAACAATAAGGTCTACGCCGTAAGTACGCTTAAGGATATCAACTTTGATATCAAGGTGTAGTTCACCCATACCTTTAAGGATGGTTTCACCTGAATCTTCATCAGTCTCAACTTGGAAAGATGGATCTTCTGCAACCATTTTACCGATTGCGATACCCATTTTCTCTGTACCACCTTTATCTTTAGGTGCAACAGCGATTGAGATTACTGGATCAGGGAAGATCATCGCTTCAAGCGTACATTCGTGCTTAGGATCACATAATGTGTGACCAGTTTGCACGTTCTTCATACCAACAACAGCGATGATGTCACCCGCCTGCGCTTCGGTAAGTTCGTTACGCTCGTCAGCTTGCATCTCAACCATACGGCCGATACGCTCAGTTTTACCTGTTGCTGAGTTAAGTACTGTGTCACCTTTTTTCATGCGACCCGAGTAGATACGGATGAAGGTAAGTGCACCAAAACGGTCGTCCATGATTTTGAACGCAAGCGCTTTAAGTGGCTCATCTGCAGATACAGTTGCAACTTCACCAGTAGGCTCACCAGTGTCTTTGTCAGTTAGTGGCTGCGGATCTACTTCTGTTGGTGAAGGTAGGTAATCAACTACAGCGTCTAGCACTAGCTGCATACCTTTGTTCTTGAACGCTGAACCACAGTAAGTTGGGAAGAACGCAAGATCACGAGTACCTTTACGGATACACGCTTTGATTTGCTCTAAAGAAGGCTCTTCACCTTCCATGTATGCTTCCATTAGATCGTCGTCTTGCTCAACGGCAGTTTCAACAAGCATCTCGTGATACTCATTTACTTTGTCTACCATGTCAGCTGGAACGTCTTGTACTTCGTAGTTTTCAGGAAGACCTGTGTCATCCCAAACGTATGCTTTCTTCTCAAGTACATCAACAACACCAGAGAACTGGTCTTCGATACCGATAGGAAGAGTCATCACTAGTGGGTTTGCGCCAAGTACTTTTTTCACTTGCTCTACAACGCGGTAGAAGTCAGCACCCATACGGTCTAGTTTGTTTACGAAGATACAACGTGCTACTTCTGATTCGTTCGCATAACGCCAGTTAGTTTCTGACTGCGGCTCAACACCACCAGAACCACAGAATACACCGATACCACCGTCAAGTACTTTAAGTGAACGATATACTTCTACTGTGAAGTCAACGTGTCCAGGAGTATCGATTACGTTTAAACGGTGACCTTTCCACTCACATGTTACAGCTGCTGATTGGATTGTAATACCACGCTCAGCTTCTTGGTCCATGAAGTCGGTCGTTGATTCGCCGTCATGTACTTCACCGGTTTTGTGAATTTTACCGGTGAGCTTCAGAATACGCTCTGTCGTGGTCGTTTTACCCGCATCTACGTGCGCGAAAATACCAATATTTCTGTATTTTGATAAATCTGCCATTGCTTTACTCTATTGGTCGAAAAATTATTCGGCGGGAGTATATCACCTCTTGTGGCGAACATCATCATAGAAACCGCTTAAAATGCAATCAAATTAGGAAAATCTTGGGGTCGCCAATAAAATCGTTTGAGCCAAGGTAGGATGCGGCTTTGCCGGAGCTAAAAAGACATGATTTCATGTTGATAAAACGCCACAGTAGCAATACAAAAATGTGCCAAAAGGGGTATAGCGTTTTATTTAAAACAACGCAGGGTAATTCATTGTAAAGCTTGAATACGAACGCGACACGCCGTGGCGACGACCGTAGGTCGAATAAATTTGAAGTAGCAATTGGTAGTGAAGTCTACTAAGAATTGGTTGCGGGAGCCGGATATGAACGCGACACGCCGTGGTGGCGACCGTAGGTCGAATGGATTTGAAATAGTAATTGGTAGTGAAGTCTACTAAGAATTGGTTGCGGGAGCCGGATGTGAACGCGACACGCCGTGGCGACGACCTTAGGTCGAATGGATTTGAAATAGTAATTGGTAGTGAGGTCTGTTAAGAATTGGTTGCGGGAGCCGGATATGAACGCGACACGCCGTGGCGACGACAGTAGGTCGAATGG
>NZ_BCAI01000019.1:0-60979 GCF_001293805.1 Pseudoalteromonas sp. SW0106-04
CCAAAGGCGGTCATATCCCAGCTAGTACACAATCAATAATTCCCCAAAATGGTTAGGTTAAAACCGAACCCACAGGGTGATGTTGTAGGCAAGGCTTTAGCCTTGCAACCGCCAAAGACGGTCATATCCCAGAGGCCGGGGTTTAGCAGACAACCGTGCTGCTTAACTATTTCTCATACATGGTTAGGCTAAAGCCCAACCCACAGGGGTCGATGTTGTAGACCAAAACCCAATCCACGGGGGGTGTCGTTGTAGGCAAGGCTTTAGCCTTGTAGCCGCCCAAGACGATCACATCCCAGAGATCGGAGCCTAGTACACAGCCGTGTTCTTTACCTATTTCTCTATTTCTCATATATGGTTAGGCTGAAGCCCAACCTACAGGGACTGATGTGGTAGGCCAAAACCCAACCCACGGAGGGTGTCGTTGTAGGCAAGGCTTCAGCCTTGCCACCGCCGAGGGCGGTCACATTCCAGAGGCCAGTACCTAATCACAACCATGTTCCTTACCTGTCTCTCATACATGGTTAGGCTAAAGCCTAACCTACAAGGGAGCACTAACAGAAAAGTTGACTAAACAGTCGTTGAGCATCAGTCTAAGATTATAACTAGGCTGTTATTCCTTGCTATGAATGAAATAAATATCCCCACATGCACTCCTCGTACCCATAGTCGCTTTGGTCAATGGCTCGGCACCAAGGTGTTGAGTTGGTTCGGTTGGCAGGTTATAGGCGCGTTTCCAGAGCACAGTAAGTTTGTGGCGGCGGTTGCACCGCATACATCGAATTGGGATTTTATTATAGCGATTGCAGTGAAAATGCACTTGCAAGTGCGTATTCGCTTCTTGGGTAAGCACAGCATCTTTATTTGGCCGCTAAGTATACTGCTACGTAAGTGGGGTGGGATAGCGGTTGATAGGCGAGCAGCCAATGGTGTTGTGGGGCAAGTGAAGGCGTTGTTTGATGAGACCGATGCATTGATTCTAGGGCTCGCCCCCGAGGGCACACGCAAGCACATGCCGAATTGGAAAACCGGTTTTATCCATATCGCTAACGCTGCGCAAGTCCCTGTGGTGCCAATGGCTTTGGACTACAGCAAGAAGCAGTTTGTTATAATGCCGGCTATCTATGTGAGTGATGATATTGAACAAACACTTGTGCAAGTACAGCAGCAGTTTTCAACGGCTATGGGCAAGTACCCGCAACAAGTGTCTGGTGCAGTCAGAAAGACGCGTTATTGAGCTGAAGGTTGTCGCCAACGGGTCTGTAGCGCCTGAACAAACTTATTGTCTCCTTTCTCCTCGCTAGAGAGTATTAACCGAAAGCTACTGCCATCAGCGCGCTCTATATCAATAGTGGTGTAGCCGTCATCTTGGTTAGCAAACTCGGTATGCACATTAACAATATCACCAAAGTCCGCACGTTCTACTTGCAGCTGCCCTTGATCACGGTAATAACTGAATACGCCTTGCTCGGTAATGCCATTACCATCATCACGGATATTCCAAGCGGCATCTGAGTAAAAATAAAGCAGTTGCTCATTTTGATTGAGAACTCCATGACGCAGCATAAAGCGCTTATCGTGCTGCCATACTTTATCACCTGAAACCACGGCCACATTGGCGGTGAGACCAATATCTTGGGCCAGACCTAAGGTAAGTATGGGTAGCAGTACCATAGCAAGTAAAACTTGCCGCACCCGCCAGCGACTATAGTAAGGCAATGAATCGTTACGCTGATTTATGTGCGCCGTGTAATTTACCAAGGGTAACCACAGCAGCGGCCACACTAAATAGAACACCGTGCCGTAAAAATCTAACGATGTCGCGATATGCAGTACCACCACTAATATCGCAAAGAGTGCCGCCAGCCACTTTGGTGGGAGATATTGCTGCGTCCCCAGCTCTTTACCCTCTTGATAAAAACGTAAATACAGAGGGTAGTACCAAAGCCAAGCGAAGAACCCCCGGGCTATTGGCATCATCGCTTCATTATGCTGCTGCTTAATGTATTGCCAGTTTTTGTAACACCAGTAAAAAGGAAAGATATTAAAAGTGAGCAGCGAGTAAAGGCAAAATTTCACAGTCGAAACAGGGTAGTAACGTTGTTCGGAGAATGTCGGTCGCTTGCCTGCTTCAACGCGCCACAGGGTAAGAAAGGCGGTGATAACAACTAAAGCAAGAATGCAATAGCCTATAACGGCGTAGCCGAGTAATAGGAAATTATCCTGCTCGGCTTCATTTACATGGCTGTAAGCTTGGCGGATACCATATTGGGTGGCATCGAGAAGTTGCTCTCGTGCGTCAAGGTAGGCCTGCATTTCTGCAACTGGCACATGGTCTGTTTTGCTGCGGAACTGATATGTAAGAGTCAGTGTATTTGAGCTAAAGCGCACTTGCGAAGCCAATGAAAAATAAGGGTTATCAATAGAGCTCTTACTATTATTAAAGTACCAGTCACGCTCATTTAACTTTACCTCTATGGTGTAATTAACGTTATAAGGGTGCTGCAGATAAAGCGGGCTGATACGGGTTTTAGTATCGGGTTGATAGATTGCATTTTGAATATCATCAGCGTAAAAGTAAGCTGTCTGGCCATTCTCCTCATCACTCCAAAAGTCGTCAATTTGATAAAATTCAGTGACTTCGATTGCGCCCTTTTGCGGGTGCTCGCGAACTTGCGGTAGCCGGGTGTGCTGGGTGCCAGCAAAGTAGTCTTGGTAGTAATTGGTATAGTTTTCTTGGAGTGTTTGCAATGCCGTGGTTGCCAGCTCTTGGCGTTTACTGATGGCATCGGCGTCGCTGAATATGCTTTGCACACTGAATAGTGCCAATGGTTCGCTGGCATTAGGAAGCTCGTAGCGCTCGGTGATGTCACGGTGAATACGCTCTACCGGTTTGTGCATGCTGGTGAGAGTATTTTGCGAGGGTTTGACGATTAACGCATAACCAAAGTCGGGCTCACTCAATGCTAACAGTGGGCCAGTTTGATAACTGGTGGTCGGGTCAAGCCAGTAGCGCTCGTCATTGTGCTCCAGCGTAACCAAAACGTGGTTGAAGCGTGCCGATGAGGGGGATGTCGCAGCTAAGCCTTTATCTAATTGTGTGTTTACAAGCGCAGGGTGAGCTTCCACTCCCAGTGCGCGCAGTATACTTATTAATAGTACGGTTTTGTCTTTGCAATCGCCATAGCGGTTTTGCAGAGTTTCTTGGGCAGGAGTTGGCAGGTGAGAGTTACTGCCCATTTCCAAGCCTAAATAGCGAATTTCATCTTGTGTATACTTTAATGCTGCACCAATCTGCGCTGGCAAAGTAGGGTGCTGTTGGCGTATTTGTTCAGCAATGGCAGTGATATCATCGCCTGTGGAGAGCGCCTGCTGATACATTGGCAACGCCCAGTCTACGACCTCCTGCCAACGATTAAACTCGCTAAAAAATACCATATGATAAGGGTCGTGCCATAACGGTGTTTGCGAGTCATAGCGCTGCATGTCTGGGAAAGTGATATACAGACTATACTCTTTGCCGTTCGCCGTATCTGTTACGTTTATCTGGGCATCGCCATTGTTTTGTTGAATATATAATGGTTGTGGTTTTTGCCAATCGATACGGATATATTGCTCGGCGACCGGCACACTCCAGTCTAATTGCGCTGAATAGCTAAAGCGGCCTTGGTAGATAGGATTACGACCAATGCGCGTGAAAGCATAATCCAAAGAGTCACCTGGACGCACATCATCAACAATAATATTCAGTGTTTGCGTACCATCATAAATTAGTTGCTCCGCTTCAGTTTCTCGCTGCAACACTTTTAATTGAGCTGTAGGGATTTTATCTATTACTTGCCCATCGCGTATCACTCGAAGGTGGTTGAGCTCAATGCGCTGGTAGCTGGGATCATAATCTAAGTTCAGCTGAGAGATGTTCTCGACACCGCTTTGGTTGGTGGCGTGCATAACATAGCGGATGTAGTGGCTGACGGCATTGGGGTTATCGCCTGGGACCTGAATCTGATCTTCCAACAGGCGATAGTAAGTACCATCAGAGAGTTGTTCTGTGGGAATTGTTTCTGCAACCAAAGGGGGCAGTTTAGTTGGTGCAACCCAATCAGCTGCAGGCGTTATCTGATAGTTGGCTAAGGCCGTATTAGGGGTAAGGGTGCAGGCTAATAGCCAGCATAAAAGCAGTATTCTTATCATTATAATTTCTCAGTTGCATACATCCATGATGCTAGGTGGGTAGCCTGCAGGGGGTAGCACTAAAGTCAGTGATGTTTTTATAAGCAGATATCGTTATGCTATCAGAAAATAATAAAAAATGATCTCTGATGTTTTCGATTGGTGTTATTAGCCTGATTGCTTTGGCGTACCTAGGCGTGCTTTTTGCTGTTGCTTGGTATGCCGATAAGCACACAAAGAATCACTCGAGTGGTTGGATTTATGGCCTTTCGTTGGGGGTGTATTGTACCTCTTGGGCTTTTTATGGCACCACTGCTCAGGCCGCTAACAATGGTTGGTGGTTAGCACCAACCTACGCCGGTACCATTTTGTTGTTCACCTTTGGTTGGGCCATCTACCGCCGTATTGCTCATGTTTGTCGGCAGCAACAGCTGACTTCCTTGGCCGATTTTCTTGCCACCCGTTATGGTCAGTCGTCGCAGCTCTCCGGGTTAGTGTCATTGATCTCGGTAATAGCCATCGTGCCTTATATTGCGCTGCAACTTAACGCAACCAGTGCCAGTATCGCTATGCTCACCGATAGGCCGATACAAGGCGGTTATTTTTGGCAAGATAGCACCTTCTTTATTACCGCCTTGTTGGCGCTTTTTGCCATCTTATTCGGTGCTCGCCGGGTACGCCCCAGTGAGCATAACCCCGGGTTGATGGCTTCTATTGCTTTTGAGTCGGTGGTTAAACTGTTGGCTTTTTTAGGAGTGGGGCTGTTTATTTGTTTTGAGATTTTCGATTCTCCACACGCCCTGTACTCGGCCGCTCAGCAGCAAGATATTTCAGCCCAGGTTGCGGCGACAGCAAGCCCTACCTACGTGTATTGGGTACATGTAGGCCTGGGATTTTTAGCGACCCTGTGCTTACCTCGTCAGTTTCATACCGCCTTTATTGAGCACGACAACGAACATCAACTCGTTACCGCTCGCTGGTTATTTCCGATTTATTTGTTGTTGATTAATCTGTTTATTCTGCCCATCGCCTACGCTGGCTTAGTTTATTTTCAAGACCAGAGTGTGGGCTATGACACCTTTGTATTAGCACTGCCTATTGCAGTGCAGTCGCCAAGTTTCTCATTGTTGGCCTTTCTAGGTGGGTTTTCTGCTGCGACCAGTATGGTGATTGTCTCTACCATTGTTTTGTCGATTATGATCACCAACGACTTCATTAACCAGTTCTTATTACGGCGCTCACAACTAAGTTCATCTCATCGCGGTCTCTCGAAGTTTAAGCTACTGCAAGCACGGCGGGCCGTGATTGTCGCGGTGTTATTACTAAGCTACGCCAGTCACCGAGTATTGGCGGAGGGCAATACTCTAGCCAATATGGGCCTGATGTCATTCACGCTCGTTGCGCAGTTTGCGCCAGCGATGATTATCGGCCTGTGGTGGTCTAAAGCGTCATGTCGTGGAGCGCAGTGGGGGATTATCGCGGGTTTTGCAATTTGGTTTTACACCTTGCTGTTACCCAATTTGTACGCCGCATTGTTTGGCGAGGCGTTGTGGCTATCAACTGGGCCCTGGGGCATAGAGTGGTTGGCTCCGCGAGATTTATTTGCATTGGGGCTCGATGAGCTTAGCCAGGCGGTATTGTTATCTCTAGGAGTGAATACGCTGGTATACATTAGTGTGCCTTTACTGAGTTCAGCGCAGCTTGCTGAGCGCTTACAAAGTAATAAATTTATTATCACAGCAAGCCCACAGCGTAGCGGGCATATTGCCCTAAGTTATCAAGACTTGGCGCTGCTGTTGCAGCGCTTTAGTGAGCCAGAACGAGCTAAAGCACTGGTGAGTCATTATTTTCCTGCAAGCTCCGGTCGCTGGAAAGAACAAGCCCCAGAACACATTGAGCAACGAGTTGAACGCGAAATGTCGGCGTTAGTTGGAGGCGCATCAGCACGGCTTATACTCGATGTGGCCAAGGATGAGAAACGTCAGCCTTTTGAGCAAGTCGCCGATTTCGTTGACGAAGCCTCCCAAGTACTGCGATTTAACCGTGATTTACTGCAAGCGACTATCGAAAACATCGAGCAGGGGATCAGTGTGGTTGATAGTGACCTTAAGTTGGTTGCATGGAACCAAGGTTATCAAAGTATGTTTTCGTATCCTGACGACTCACTGGTCGTTGGTCGCCCGGTTGCCGAGTTGATCCGTTTTAATGCCGAGCGTGGACTATTCGCCTATCAAGATATTGATACTGAGGTTGAGAAGCGCATAGCCCACTTGCGTCGCGGCAGCGCCTACAAGTATCGCCGTCAGCACAATGATGGACGGGTATTTGAAATGCAGGGTAACCCATTACCCGGTGGCGGCTTTGTGACCACGTACACCGATATTACCGATTTTATAAACCAGCAGCGTGAGCTTGAGCAAGCCAACTTAAATCTAGAAGAAAAAATCGCAGCGCGCACCCAGCAACTGGTGGCGACTAATCATGCCCTAGCAGAGGCAAAACGCGAGGCCGAGCAAGCCACCGAGAGCAAAACGCGTTTCTTTGCTGCCGCCAGCCATGACTTGCTGCAACCGTTCAATGCCGCAAGTTTGTTCTGCTCGTTGATGAGTGAAAAAGCCAGCAATACAGAGCTGAGCGAGCTGGCCAATAATATACGCAGCTCATTGGCAAGTGCGGAGGACCTATTATCAAGCATATTGCAGCTAACCAAGCTAGAGTCCGGCTCTTTTAAGGTTAATAGTAGTGATTTCTCCCTCTCGAGCTTGCTGCAACCTTTGGCCAATGAATACGGTGCCCTAGCGCGAGATAAAGGGCTCGCCTTTCAAGTGCAAGGCGCTGAAGTAATGCTAAAGACCGATAAAGCCTTGCTTAAACGGGTATTGGGTAATTTGCTTAGCAATGCCATTCGTTACACTGAGCAGGGTGAAATACGGTTACTGTGCGAAAGTCATCAAGGCCAGCTGTCGATTATGGTGGAAGATACTGGCTCCGGTATTGCTCAGCAAGATCAAGAGCTTATTTTTGAGGAGTTTAAACAGCTGCAAGGCAAAGAGCAGGCGCAGGGGTTAGGCTTGGGCCTTGCTATTAGTAAGCGTATTTGCTCGGTATTAGCTATTAATCTCACGCTCGGCTCGCAACTTGGTAAGGGCACGCAATTTACCCTTACCTTGCCTTGTTTTGCGTCAACAAGCGAAGAGACCTCCTCCCCATTAGAGACGCGGCATGTCGATAACCAGCTTGAAGGGCTGCGTATCTGGCTATTGGATAATGATGACAATGTGCTCAGTGCGCTCTCACAAGTGCTAGAGAACTGGGGCTGCAAAGTTCAAGTGGCGCGTAATCAAGCGCAGCTGCGTGATGTGCAAGCTCATAGCGAAGCCGATATTTTAATTGCTGACTATCAACTTGATGATGGTGTCACCGGCTTAGAGGTGATCAGTGCGCTGAATTTAACGACGATGGCTATTGTGATTAACACCGCTAATCACGATGAGAATATTCGTGAGCAAGTGAGCGACTGCGGTTATCCACTACTCTACAAACCACTGAAAACGCCGGCGCTTAAACGGATGCTGAAACGCTTAAAGCCGAAATAGCTTTGCTTGAATAATATTGTACCTTTAACTGACTTGCTATACCTTACATGGGGTTAAGGTTGTATTGGAAAAGGAGGTCTAATGATTTTTGATATGGCTATAGAGGATAACTTCGCGTCATTTTTTTACGCTTTATTAGCTCGCATTTAGATTATGACTAAAGAAACGGTGCGTCAGCTTAAAGAGTATGGAAGCTGACGATTTATTATTAGTTCTCCATATTATCTGCCACAGTGGCCATTTGCTTAAATAAGATACCCGCTTGAGTGCGGTTGTACACATTAAGTTTTTTTAGGATTGCTGAGACATGTTGCTTGATGGTGGTTTCTTGAATCGACATCGCATAGGCGATTTGTTTATTCAGCATGCCATCGGCAATCATACTCAATACTCGATATTGTTGCGGGGTTAGCTTCTCTAAGTTACGAGCAAACTGGGCTTGTTCGGTATTACTGTCGGTGCAAATGTCGGCTTGTGGTGGCAGCCAGTTTTCCCCCTCAATTACTTGGGCAATAGCTTCACTGATCACATCCAAAGACGACGACTTGGGAATATAAGCACTGGCACCAATTGCCATGGCTTGTTCAATAATCTGTGCTTGCTCGTTGGCAGAAACCATAATCACCAAAATATCTGGGTATTGATTACGCAGCCGGGCAAGACCCTCCAGCCCTTGGGCTCCGGGGATGGTTAAATCCAGAAACACCAGTTCTATTTCTGGGTGCTCTGTTAAAGCGCTAAACAGTGCATCAAGGTCGCTGGCTTCCAAAATAGGTTCATCAGCCATGGCTTGCGCTGCAGCTTGCTTTAAGGCGCTGCGAAATAACGGGTGGTCATCGGCAATAATTGCTTGCACACTGGACATCCTATAAAAACTCCGTGTTCCTCGTTATAGGGGATTTTTCCTTCCGCAGCAAGAGCATACGGTGAGTGACTAAGAATAAAAAGGTGGCCATATGACCGGGGGAAGGCCGGCCACCTGTACTAGCTGAACATTAGAAGCGATAGCCAACGGTTAACGATACAGTGCGAGGGTCACCATAGTAACCGATCAATGTATTATCACCGCCTAAGCCTGGCGTGTATTTACTCACATCACTGGGGTCAGTGGGATCAGGCGTAACAAATTGATAGCCGCCAATCATGTACTCTTCGTCAGTTAAGTTCTTAGCATGTAGACCCACTCGCCACTGGCCGTCTGGGCTATACCAGTTAACGCTTAGGTTGAGCAAGCCATAGCTGTCTTGGCTTAGTAGGCTGTCTTCTTCGAACAGCACGTAATCACCACGATGGTAATAGTTACCGTTTATGACCCAGTCGCCATGTTCGCTGTAAAGGCGGTAAGTCGCGCCTAAATTAAAGGTTAAGTCTGGGGTGTTAGAAATACTAAAGCGGTCTGACTTATCAAATACTTCACCGGTCTCTGGATCCGTGTCGAGTACTTCTTCAAAGTCAGCATCAATATAGCCCAGTGAGGCATCAAAGCTCAGTGCATCGGTGGCTACATAGTTAAGCTCGAGCTCCACTCCGTTCGCAGACGATTTACCAATATTACCCAAGCGCTGATTTAAATCGGCAGAGGTGTCTCCTGGGAGTACCGAAATGTATTGGCGATCTTCATGGTCTAACGTGAATAAGGTGACATTGGCACGCAGGTTATTGTTCCATTCGCTTTTCATACCGAGCTCAAAGGAGTCAACAATCTCCGGGTTGGCGGCTGGCTCGGCGGTGCTGGCACGCGGGTTAAAAGTGCCCGATTTAAAGCCCTGCGCATAGCTGGCAAAGAACATAATATCGTTATTGTATTGATACTCTACGCCTACCCGTGGAGTAAACCGTGACCAATCTTTGTCATCATCGAGCACTGTCGGCACCAGCTGACCTTCTGGGCGCACATAGCCGGGGATCCAGCCAGACTCAGGGTACACAGTGTCAAACACCAGACCGTTGTTAACGATGGCTTCTTTACTGTCGCGGGTGTAGCGCGCTCCGAGGGTCATTGACCACTGCTCACTTAAATCTACACTGCCTTGAATATAAGCCGCTTTGCTGGTGGAGTTGTTGCAGCCACTCACCTCACGAGTGAGCCCCGGTGCCCCTAAGCTTTGTCCAAGTACTTCCAAAATGGCCTGGAATTGCCCGCAAGACTCACCATCGAAGTAATAAAGGCCGGAAACGAGCTTGTAATTGTCGCCTTCGTGATTGAGCTGCAATTCGTGGGTGGTTTGCTCGTCATCATAGATGGCTGGCACGTCAAAAATGCGCACTGAGGTATTATCAAAGTCGATATTGGTCGGCGAGTAGCTATCGCGCTGCGCGCCAATATACTTTAATGAAGTGCTGTTATTGAGATACCAGCGCGCGGTTAGGCTGTAACCTTCTAATTCAACCTTATTCCATGTTGGTAAGCTGGTGTAAGAGTCATAAACGCTATCTGGCACGGGAGCATCGGTGAGCAAGCTGGGCAGTAAGCGGTAGCCCCCTTTGGAATTCGACTCATCGTCGGTTTTATCCCAAGCGAGGCGGAAGAACAAATCGTCGCTAGGGCGATATTCTAAGGTCACCCGAGCTGCGGTTAGGTCTTTATTGTAGTTCTCACGGTCTTGGTCGGGCTGCGCTGAGGTTAAGAACTCCCCGAAACCATCGCGGTTTAAGGTGGCAAAGCCATAGCCGAGATAAAGCGTGTCATCCACTAAAGGCAGTTGCCCGGTGATCTTCAAGTCGCGCTGATTATAGCTGCCTACCGTACCTTCAACATCAAAGGTCATATCGCCTGTCATTTCTTTGGTAACGTATTTTATCGCTCCGCCAATGGTATTTTTACCGTAAAGTGTGCCTTGGGGGCCGCGTAATACTTCAATTTGTTGTACATCAAGGAGATCTAAAACGGCGCCTTGTGGGCGGGCCACGTACACATCATCGATATAAATACCGACCCCAGGTTCATAACCCCACAGCGGGTCTTGCTGGCCGACGCCACGAATAAATGCGGTAATCGTTGAGTTAGTGCCGCGACTCGCTTGTAAGGTGGTGTTGGGTGAGAATTGTTGCACTTCTGTCATTACCGAAATGCCGTTTTCTAATAACTCGGTCTCACCGATGGAGGTAACCGCCACCGGCACCTCTTGTAAGTTTTCCACCGATTTACGCGCAGTCACCTCAATGCGTTCCAACTCCGCTTTTTCGCCACCACCGCCAGCCAGTGCTGTGGTGCTTGTGAGTGCGGTACTAATGGCTAAGGCGATGCTTGAATGCCTTAAAGTTAGTGTGTTCATCCTGTGTCCCCTGTTGTTGTCGTTATGGGTGGCTGTGCTCACCCTATGGGTTGTTGGCAAAATGTCAATTAACTGTGAATGTAGGGGAAAAACATCTCCTTGGGGTTAGTACCTTAGTACTAATACGCTTCTAGCCCTTATAGAGCAAGGCCTGGCGTCTTTCTATAACCTTAGTACTATGTATTTTATGGCACACTCTAGCCAGACTGGGACTAGCTTTGTTAACACATCTAGGTGCTATGCTGGATGCAGTTAATAGAAAAATAATAACGAAGGAGCGCATTTATGCTCAGTATGGTTGGCCTAATCGGTGGCTTAGTTTTACTTATAATTCTGACTTTGCGTGGTATGAACTTGTTTATCGCCGCGCCTTTGTGTGCGCTGCTTGTTGCTCTAAGTGGCAATATGGCGTTGTTTCCAAGCAGTGGTGTTGAGCTGGATTTTGTCAGCACCTACATGGGTGGCTTCGCAGGGTTTTTAAGCGCCTGGTTTTTCATGTTTTTACTGGGCTCGCTATTCGGTAAGTTTATGGAAGACAGCGGTGCCGCCGACAGCGTTGCCCGTGCCATAGTGAATAAACTGGGTATGAAGCACGCGGTCTTGGCCGTGGTTATTGCCTGTGCGGTGTTAACCTATGGCGGTGTCAGTGTATTTATCGTTGCCTTTTCGGTTTATCCAATGGCCCTTAGCTTGTTTAAAGATGCCGACTTACCACGACGCTTTATTCCCGCTACGCTCGCGTTTGGCTCGGTGACCTTTACCATGACCTCGGCGGGTTCACCAGAGATCCAAAACTGGATCCCTATTAAATACCTCGGCACTTCACCTTATGCCGCATGGGAAGTCAGTCTAGTGATTGCCGTGTTTATGGCTATCACTGGCTACTGGTGGCTGAAACGGATGATCACCAAAGCGGTAAATAATGGCGAGCGCTTTGAAAGTCGTGGTGATGACCCGGAAATACCAGAGCGTGACTATCCGCACCCTATTACCGGTGTTATTCCCTTGCTAGTGGTGCTCGCGCTGTCTTTTAGCTTGCACGATGTGCTACAGCAAAGTGCCTTGATAGTGGCATTACTCGGCGGTGTACTCGCGCTACTGATTATCAACTTTAAACACTTTCACAATCTCAGCGGTGCTATCAACCTAGGCACGACCGGCGCGCTGGTGGCTATCGGTAATACCAGTGCCGTGGTTGGTTTTGGTGCGGTGGCGAAAAACACCGAGGCCTTCCAATTGGCGGTCGAAGTCATGACTAATATGCCAGGTAATGAGTTATTAGGTGCAGCCGTGGCAGTGAGCGTTATTGCTGGGCTGACCGGTTCAGCCTCCGGTGGGCAGGCCATTGCCTTACCTTTAGTCGCTCCTCATTACCTTGATGCTGGCGTCAATCCTGAACAATTACACCGTGTCGTGGCAATCAGTTCAGGGGCGCTCGATACTCTGCCGCATAATGGCTATGTGGTCACCACCATCCGCGCGATTTGTAAAGAAACCCATCAACGCGCGTACTGGTCAATGGCGGCACTGACAGCGGTGATCCCATTAATTGGCGTGGCGCTAGCGCTGGCCTTATTTATCTTGTTTTAAGGAGTGAACACCATGTCCATGCTAAAAGTTATTGGCGTTGTTTTAATTATTGCTAGCCATTGGGCGGGTGCGCAAAGCGGCCCTATGCTAGTGGAAAAGCAGCGCTTTGCCTTTACCAACTACACCACTGAATCGGGCGAGACCCTGCCCGAAGTGCAGGTCGGTTGGGAAAGCTACGGCACCCTTAACGAGGCTAAAGACAACGTTATTCTCATCACCCACTTTTTCTCAGGGACGTCTCATGCTGCGGGTAAATACAGTGTTGATGATGCCCAGCCCGGGTATTGGGATGCGATTATCGGCCCAGGGAAGGCCATTGATACCAACAAATATTATGTGATTAGCTCTGACACCTTGGTAAACGCCAATTGGCATAACGAACAGGTGATCACCACCGGTCCGGCGTCTATCAACCCTAAAACCGGAAAGCCCTATGGTTTAGACTTCCCGGTGGTAACCATTGGCGATTTTGTGGAAGTACAAAAGCGCCTGCTGGATAGCTTGGGGATCGAAAAATTACATGCCGTTATAGGTGCATCAATGGGCTCATTTCAAGCCCTAGAGTGGTCGGTGCGCTACCCCGATATGGTCGAGCGTTTGGTGCATGTCATTGGCGCTGCGAAAATGGACGCTTGGACGGTCCCTGCATTAGAGAAGTGGGCATTGCCTATTCGCCTTGACGCCAATTGGAACAACGGCAATTACTACGACGGAGAACGCCCACTCGCTGGGGTGACGGCCACCATGTTGAATATCACCCAAGATGCCATGCATCCAAAAATTTACCAAGCGAGCTTCCCGAATTTTACAGTGCAGGATGAAGGTGCCAAGCAAGATATTCGTACTTTACCGGCCATTAGCCAAACCTTATATCAACGTGCCGCTGCCCGCGCTCAGACCCAAGATGCAAACCATATTTTGTACTTGGTTCGCGCCTCTCAGCTCTACAGTGCCGGTATGCAAGAAGACTTAAGCGCTGCTGCACAAAAAATCAAAGCAGATATTTTATTGATGCCGGCGAGCAATGACTTACTGCTGCGCCCAGGCCCAGTACGAGCGTTTGCTCAATTGCTAAAAGCACAAGGAAAGAACGTAAAAATAGAAGAAATAGACGGTATTTGGGGGCACCTTGACGGCATTTTCTCGATTCAAACAAAAGCGCCTGTCATTGCCGAGTTTTTAGCGGAGTAACCATGAATAAGCGAATTTTAATTACCGGCGCGGCCAGTGGCATTGGCCGCTACGTAGCCGAACACCTTGGCAACCAAGGACATGAAATCTTACTTACCGACCTGGACGGTGAATGCGCAAAGACTGAGGCTAATCGACTCAAAGAGCAGGGCATTCGAGCCCAAGGTCTTGCTTTGAATGTTGCAGACTTACCAGCGTTAGAGCACTTTATCGCCAGTCAGCCAACAATTGATGTGCTAATTAATAATGCGGGTATTCAGCATGTGGAGCGCTTAGAGGATTATCCTTTAGATAAATGGCAGCTCCTGCAAGATGTGCTGCTTAATGGTCCCGCGATGCTCACCAAGGCGGTGTTGCCGGCAATGCGCGAACAAAACTTTGGCCGCATCATTAATATTGGCTCTATTCACGCTCAAGTGGCGTCCAAGTATAAGTCGGCGTATGTCGCTGCCAAGCACGGTTTGATTGGCCTCGGCAAAGTGTTGGCATTGGAAACTGGTGATGTGGACATTACCGTAAACACCATTTGTCCTGCCTATGTGAAAACACCGCTGGTGGAGGCGCAAATCGCTAGCCAAGCTAAACAGCATGGCATTTCCGAGCAGCAAGTGATCGATACCATTATGCTCGCGCCGATGCCGAAAAAGGCCTTTATTGGTTTAGATGAAATAGCCCATACCGTTGATTTTTTAATGGCCGACGCGGCGCGCAATATCACCGCTCAAGCCATCGCCCTTGATGGCGGTTGGACCGCGCAATAGGAGAGCACATGGCAGGTTTTAATAAAGTTGTAAGCAGCTACCAAGAAGCAATGGCAGGGTTAGAAAATGACATGACCGTGATTGCCGGTGGTTTTGGCTTATGTGGAATTCCCGAGGGTCTGATAAAAGCAATTAAAGAAAGAGGCACAACTGGACTCACTGTGGTTTCCAATAACTGTGGCATCGATGGTTTTGGCTTGGGTATTTTGCTGGAAGACCGACAAATTAAAAAAATGGTGGCCTCCTATGTGGGTGAGAATGCACTGTTCGAGCAGCAATTGCTCAGCGGTGAATTGGCTGTGGAATTAACGCCGCAGGGCACCCTAGCGGAGAAGATGCGCGCCGGTGGCGCCGGCATTCCCGCCTTTTTCACCGCTACTGGGGTGGGCACTGTGGTGGCCGAAGGGAAAGAGATTAAGCAATTTAATGGCCGTGACTATGTGCTTGAACCGAGTATTGTTGGTGATTTTGCCATTGTTAAAGCATGGAAGGCAGACCGCTATGGTAATTGTGTATACCGCCATACGGCGATGAACTTCAACCCTATGGCGGCAACGGCAGGTAAAATCACTGTGGTTGAAGCGGAAGAAATTGTTGAGCCAGGTGAGCTGCCGCCCAGTGAGATTCACACTCCAGGTATTTATGTGCAGCGGGTGATCAAAGGGCAATTTGAAAAGCGCATTGAAAAACGCACGGTAAGAGGATAACAGCATGGCATTAACGCGAGAACAAATGGCGCAGCGCGTGGCTCAGGAATTACGCGATGGCTACTATGTAAACTTAGGCATAGGTATTCCTACCTTGGTTGCCAACTATGTGCCACAAGGCATTGATGTGATGCTGCAATCGGAAAATGGCTTACTGGGAATGGGTGAATACCCAACTGCGGCAGAAGTAGATGCCGATATGATAAACGCGGGTAAAGAAACGGTGACTGCGCGCACCGGCGCGGCTATTTTTAATTCCGCTGAAAGCTTTGCCATGATCCGAGGTGGCCATGTCGATTTAACCGTGCTCGGAGCCTTTGAAGTGGACCAAAATGGCAATATTGCTAGCTGGATGATCCCCAAAAAGTTGGTTAAGGGCATGGGTGGTGCCATGGACTTAGTTGCCGGTGCTAAAAACATTATTTGTACCATGACTCATGCCAGCAAGCATGGTGAATCGAAATTACTAAAGCAATGCGCGCTTCCCCTGACCGGTGTAGGTTGTATAAACAAGGTGATCACCGATTTAGCGCTACTAGAAATAAAAGATGGAGCCTTTCATCTGCTAGAGCGCGCACCGGGTGTGAGCGTGGAAGAAATTAAAGCCAAGACTCAGGGCAAGTTAGTTTGCCCCGACGAAGTGCCAGAGATGGCCTTGGCGTAAAACTTACTTACATTTTCATGGCTGCATAAGGCGGTATTTTGCGGCATGCTAAAGCAGTTAATGCAAAGGAGAAAGTGCAATGCAATGTCATGAAATTGATTACGAAATTATCGGCGAATCGATGCAAATGGTGGAGGTCGAACTGGATCCCAGTGAAACAGTTATAGCCGAAGCGGGCGCCATGAACTACCTCGAAGAAGGGATCAGCTACGAGGCGAAAATGGGTGATGGCTCGCAGGTAAACCAGGGCTTTATGAGTAAGCTGTTCAGTGCGGGTAAGCGCATGATCAGTGGTGAGTCCTTGTTTATGACCCACTTTACTAATCAGGGTGAGGGCAAAAAGCGTGTGGCTTTCGCGGCGCCTTTCCCCGGCTCCATCATCCCTTTAAATATGGCCGAACTAGGCGAGCAAGTGTACTTGCAAAAGGATTCATTCCTGTGTGCGGCGATGGGCACCGAGGTGAATATCGCCTTTCAGCGCCGCCTAGGAGCAGGCTTTTTTGGTGGTGAAGGGTTTATCTTACAGCACCTCAAAGGTGATGGTATGGCCTTTGCCCATGCCGGGGGCACGGTAGTTGAGAAGCGTCTAAATGGCGAAACCCTGCGCTTAGACACCGGTTGTGTAGTCGGCTTTAGCGGCGATATCGACTTTGATATTGAGCGCGTGAAAGGACTTAGGTCAATGTTCTTCGGCGGCGAGGGGCTATTTTTAGCCACGTTGCGAGGCCATGGCACGGTGTGGGTGCAAAGCTTACCATTCTCCCGACTTGCCGACCGCGTGCTAGAGCATGCCCCGAGAGCGGGCGGTTCGCGCCAAGGTGAAGGCTCTATCTTAGGTGGCCTTGGCGATCTTATTGACGGTGACTAAGGGCTCAGCTGGATTACGGTTTGGCAATGCCGCACAGGTATTGCCATTCTTGTTCGCTCACCGGCATGACCGATAAACGCCCTGACTTTTTTAAAGCCAGCTCGGCGATGGCGGGGTCTGCCTTAATTGCTTTTAAGGTTATCGGCTGCTGAAAGCTTTGTCGGTATTGCACATCGACACTAAACCAGCGTGGTGACTCTGATGTGGCCTTAGGGTCATAATAATCACTACTGGCATCAAACTGCGTGGGGTCGGCATAGGGGCCTCGTGTCACTTCACCGATGCCGACAATCGCGGGCACCTTGCAACTAGAGTGATAGATAAAGACCTTGTCACCCACTTGCATGCCATCGCGGATAAAATTACGGGCTTGGTAATTGCGTACCCCATCCCATACTGTAGTGCCGTTTTCGGCGGCTTGTAAGTCTGCCAACGAAAACGCGTCGGGCTTTGTTTTTAATAACCAGTAAGCCATGCTCTATCCTGTGCTGAACTAGGTAATCAGGTTCATTGTATAGTATTATCATTGTATTAGCTGCAATGTGGTAATGAGGACGCAATGAGCCAAGCATTAGATAAATTACTTTCCTTACTCAAGTTAGAAGAAATCGAACTCGGTCTTTATCGTGGTGCCAGCCAAGACCTTGGCTTTAAAGCGGTATTTGGTGGCCAAGTAATGGGCCAAGCGCTGTCGGCTGCGAAGGAAACTTTGCCAGAAGGGCGAGTTGTTCACTCATTGCACTCGTACTTCCTGCGCCCTGGCGATGCCTCTCGCCCCATTGTTTACGATGTCGAAAATATTCGCGATGGTCGAAGTCTAAGTACGCGCCGCGTCAGCGCTATTCAGTATGGTAAGCCCATTTTCTACATGACGGCATCATTCTCTGGTGAATCTCAAGGGCTTGAACACCAAAGCGCCATGCCGGATGTGCCAGCACCTGAGGGGCTGCGCCCAGCACTTGAATTTTATCAGGAGCACGCTCATCAGATTCCCGAGCCAATCCGCAATAAATTTATCAGTGAAAAGCCCATTGAAATGCGCCCGGTGAACTTCCAAAACCCCTTTAAGCCAGAAGTTTCTGAGCCAGTGAAGCACATTTGGTTTAAAGCCAATGGCGAGATGCCAGATGACCAGCGTATTCACAATTACCTGCTAGCCTACGCCTCTGACTTCGAGTTTCTACCTACGGCGCTCCAGCCCCACGGTAAATCATTTATGCACCCCAGCATGCAAGTGGCGACCATCGATCACGCCATGTGGTTCCACCGCCCATTCCGTATGGATGAGTGGATGCTGTATAGCGTTGACAGCCCCAGTGCCAGCGGCGGACGCGGCCTTGTGCGCGGACAGTTCTTTAATCGTGCCGGCGAACTCGTAGCCTCGACCATTCAAGAAGGCGTAATGCGCGAAAGGTAGGGTAAAACTGCTGCGCTCATCAGCACAGCGTTAAAAATCGCTTCAAAGCCCGCGGCGCGCCTGTAGGTCAGGTTTCAACCTGACAATGATTGTCGGGTCGTCGACATTGATGGCCTCTTGTAGGAGGCACTCGTTGTAGGTCAGGCTTTAGCTTGACAATCTATTCGAACAGGTTACTCATAGGTTGGCCTTTGCGCCAAGGACGGCGGTACTCGGGTAACGCAGGAGCAGTTACCTGAGCGCGAATCAAAACGGGAAAGATCACATCTCTTCTAACATACCACGCGTGTAAGAAACCCATTGGTAAGCGGGAATACTTGCATCAAGATAGAAATCAGGTTGAATGCCTTTACCGTCAATTGTCATTTCTGGGATTCGCAGGCTTTTACTAAGGCTGTAGTGCAGCGTTAGATTCTTACTTGGGGAATCGACTTGGTGCATATTAGAGATATCCAAAACACCACGCGTTGGAGCGCCTACTAGCTTCACTTTGTAGCTTTGTTTTGCGGCAAGTAAAAACTGCTCAGCTGTGCTGCCATTACTCTCATCGATTAAAATACCCACCTTCTTTGGTAAAGGGTTAACGTTTTCTAACTTCTTTACGCTAACTGCTTGTGCATCCAAATTAACAAATTGGCCTAGGCTTTGTTGCAGCGTTTTGTAACCCTCTTTGGCCCACTTTTTATCGTCATCACTGAAATTCTCATCGTCGATAAACTTTAACATTCTTGAATTATTCAGCGGTGTTGATAAAAATTCGACTTCTACATTGCGTATAGGGTTGGTGTAGATGATAGGTAATATTTCTTCATAACTGATATCACTACCACCGCCGTTGCCGCGTATATCTATGATAAGGTTTTCAGTATTTAGAATGGTTTCTAGGTTGTTTCTAATGACGGTATCAATATGTTTTTTCTCGGTATATGAAAATGATGGAATTCTAAGTAAGGTCGTTTCCTTACTTAATTTTTTAACCAATGGTGTTTTGGACGCCATAAGTTGAACATATTGAAGAACTTCAGCTTTGCTCTCTTCTTTGGGGTTCTGTCTTGATAAGGTTAGCCAATTATTCCCCAAACTAATATGGTTTTGATCTATAAAGCCTACTGAATCTACATGACGTATAGAATGGTCAGCCATATAATAGATGGCTTTATAAGTACCATCATTTTCCTCATTGAGGATAAGTTTCAATTGGCCTGGTTGCCACTTTGAATTTGTCGACTCAATCACATAGCCATTATAATTACTGCCTTCTTTTTTTAGGCCAACTGTATAGCTCGGCAAGCGCCATATGCCTTCTATATCCTCTTTGCTTTTATTATTTAAATGCTGTTGAAACTCTGTTTTATTAAAGTTGTGCACAGAAGAGTTATTCTCTTTTTTTACATTGAGGCTGAGTCCTATATGGCCTTCACGAAAGAATAACAACCATTGTTGAAGTCTTTGGTGGCAGTCACTTATGTCGTCGGCATTTTTGATAGCCTTAAGAGATGCTTTATTATGTTCGAGGTAGTTTTTTTCGCCTTTTTGAGATAGCGCATACTGAAAGCCCGCATCATTGTTCTCAAAAGTTTTCTTTAGCCAATTAAATTCCTGTTCACAGCTATAGTCACTAGCGGTAGATATCAATGGAAAAAATGACAGTAAAAATGCTAACTTTTTCATAGGTGGCGAAGTCCTTTCATATATAAGTAGGGGGTATGTCAGTACTATACCCTAAGAAATATTAAACCTAGAGCTATCTTTTATATCTATTGGCGTTGGTAGCACGGCTATTTCCCGGCGGATTAAGTGCTATATGTACAATCAGCAGCTTTAGGGCGTTATTTTTATGCGGGAGTTTAGATTATTATAAGTGAAGCTCTACGCTGGTACCTTTTGATACTGCGATGTCTATGATTGCAGTTATTCTTTACAGGGCTGGGCACGTCCATATAGGATGCGACGAGTTGTAGGTCAGGCTTTAGCCTGAAAATTGTGTAAGTTAATCTCGAGATTGTCAGGTCGCCAACAGTATCTAAACTATTTCACTGAGTTGTCAGGTTAAAACCTGACCCACAGATAACAAGCTCGGGGCAGGCTACTAGGTAACTGCTCCTGCGTTACCCTAGTACCGCTATTCTTGGTGGCAAAGTCTGAACTACAGGTATCACCTAATCCCGTTATGATTCGCGCTTTCGATCTCAGCTTTTGTTGTGGAGAGTGCTTAAAACAACTGAGCATGGATGCGAAGTTAGGTTTATCGAGTCAGGACGACGAGTTAAACCGTGTTGAAAGCTAAGCGGAGCGTTTAACAAAAACCTGAGTTCGTAAGCATTGGCGAATCACGGGCGCCCTAGGAGTTGTTAGAGGAAATGGGCGCGCATTTCCTCTAACCCGTTGTCGGCGGCCCGACAAGATCTAAACTGTGTCACTGAGCTGTCAGGCTAAAGCCTGACCCACAGATAACTAATTCAGATATGACGGGCAGGCTACTAGGTAACAGCTCCTGCGTTACCCTGGTTGGCGGCAAAGCCTGACCTACAGGTATCACCTAACCCATTGTCGGTGGCCCGACAAGATCTAAACTGTGTCACTGAGCTGTCAGGCTAAAGCCTGACCTACAACGCTTGGCTAATGCGGCAAAGCCAGAGCTAAAAATAGTACCTTTGTCGGCGTAGAGCACCGACCTACAAGTATTCATTCAAGCAAGGCAGTCAGGAGTCCACTTACCCGTTAATGACACAGGCTTGCACCTGACTCTTCGTTAGCGTGTTGCTGCCACCGTATCACTAATCGATTGCCAAATCCGTGCGGGTAACAGCTGATGTAAATCCTCATTGAGAATAAGCAGAGCATCACTGTGTATTAGTTTATTGTCATCTTGTTTGCTGATTAATTGTTGCTCGCTTAGGTTGGCAATAAAGCTGGAAAGCACTTTTTTGTCAAAGAACTCGGGGCTCTTAATGCCATGCAAAGTGCCTAAACGCTGCGCCACGGCGGTGCTTTCTTTTTCCAGTTCTGCTGGACTTAAGCTTTTGTCTTCGCTGAGTAAGCCAATGACTAAGGCGTAGCGCATCAAGGTGTGATGTACCACTTTACCCAGCATTTCAAGCGTTGCTGGGTTATCGCCGTCTTTAAGTACTTCAAGCTGGTCGCCCTGTTCGCGGATCAGCCCTTGGTCAACAAAGCTACTAAGAATATTGTCGATATACTCATCCTTTAGCTCCAGCAAGAACCATTCTTTGGCGAACAGCGGGTATAGGCGTTTAACCTGGGCTTTGCATTCACTGCGGGTAATTCGATGGTTGTTAAACAGTTGTTGTGCAATAACGCTAGGCACAGCAAATAAGTGCAGCACATTGTTACGGTAGTAATTAAATAAGGTGCGCTCTTTTTCGGTTATGGCAATGATGTCGCCGAATTGATCTTTAAGCACATCAAACTTGTTGAGTGTCAGTGCATGTTCCAGTAATTGCTCGGCGTTTTGTTCGGGTAGGGTTATTTGTTCGCTTAATGGCGCATCGCTGAGCATGCGCAGATAGAAGTTCATTTGCTCAATTAGCTGCACTTTACTGAGTGCAAACTGGTCGTTAGTCAGTAAAATGGTGGCTAATAGGTTGACCGAGTTGATGGCGGCAGCACTATTAATATTGACCATAATTTCATCGGCTAGCTTGCTTACCTGAGGGCCTAGCCATGCTGGTTTTTGTACATCGGTAGGGTGAATGGCGTCGCGCCAATCAGGCTGTTGCTCATTAAGGAATTGATTAACGTTAATGGGGGCGCCAAAATTCACATTACCACGGCCATAGTTCTTCAGGTTCTTGATGGCTTTAAACACCCCAAAGACCGATTCGTTCTTTTTATTATTACCCGCCAATTCTTTTAGGTAGGTGTTAATTTCCATGACGTGCTCGTAACCAATGTACACTGGTACAATAGAAATTGGGCGGTCAATCCCCCTTAGCATCGCTTGCAATGTCATTGCCAGCATTCCGGTTTTTGGGGGAAGTAAACGGCCAGTACGGCTGCGTCCACCCTCGGTATAAAACTTCACCGAGTAGCCTTTAATAAAGAGTTGACTGAGGTACTCTTTGAATACCGCTGAGTAGAGTTTATTACCGCTAAACGAGCGACGAATAAAGAACGCACCACTGCGACGGAATATCGGCCCTGCAGGGAAAAAATCCAGATTAATGCCGGCGGCAATATGTGGCGGTACTAAGCCTTGATGATAAATTACATACGTGAGCAGTAGATAATCCATATGGCTGCGATGACAGGGGACATAAATGACTTCGTGGCCTTTGTCGGTGAGCTCACGCACTTGTTCGGCGTAACGTACATCAATACCGTTATACAGCTTGTTCCAAAGCCAAGTTAAGATTCTATCGGCAACACGAACCATGGCATCAGAATAATTGGCAGCGACTTCATCGAGTAAACGTAAGGCGTTTTGTCGTGCTTCTTCATGACTTAAGCCTTTCGCTTTGGCTTCATCAGCAATGGCCTTTTTGATCGTCGGTGAGGCCAACAGTGAGTTAAAAAGCTGTTCTCTCGAGGGGAGTTTAGGCCCCGTAGCGGCCAACTTTTGACGGCGAAAGTGGACCCGCGCTACGCGAATAAGTTTGTGAGGTAGCTCGTCTTTATCCCCTTTTTCATGCACTAGTTGGGTTAAATCCAGCGGTTGGCTAAAGCGAATAAAGTTGTCGCGCCCGGAAAAAAGCACCACAAATATTTTGCGAAACCAGCTCGGAGTGAGCGAGTGAGAAATTAACGTTCCTAAACCAGGCTTTTCTTTTCCTGGATTACGGCCCCATAAAATGGTCACCGGTATTATTTGGATTTTCTGCTCTGGAGCTTGTTCTAACGCGGCGAAAATACGCTTGCCTTGTTCGGTGGCGTCACTGGGCTTGCTCGTTGAGCCGAACAATGGCGGCGGGTTTTGGATACCAATAAAGCGTGGTAACGACTTTGAAGCCAACAATTGTTCTTTGGTTGGATCTGGGAGGTTTAGGCGTCGACATACCTTGGCTAAGGCGGCGATATCGGTGCGCGAATTGAGTCGACCAATATAAAAGGTCGGTACGTTAACATCAAGCTCGTACTCCGTCACAGGCTCCTTGGGGAGCACCTTAGAGTTCACGCTCAAGGCGTTGAGGATGCGCGCTAAGAAATCTATACCACGGCTTAACACTTTCATGGAATGGGTCACTCACTAAAGCACTTTATCACTTTGCCACCATTGGCAATGGATAAGAAAACACAAAATAGTGCGATAGGATACCAAGTTATCACTGGACTGACCATTTTTGGGCAAGAAGCTGAAGGCTATTCATATTAGAAATCTTCACGTTAGCTTTTCTAATAAGGGGTTACTAATGCGTTGATTATAAAATAACCTGGCTTTAAGCTTGTTGTCAGTTCCCAAAACGGATAATACGAACAATGGCGCTTACATCAAGCATCAGGCTAGGTAATAAGTCGTATCCCTGGGACTGATTACCTCGTTACGAAGGACATGAAGAGGGCGTTTGCATAGCAGCAGCACCCTTGCTCTGTAGGCGTACTTCTTCTTGTCTAACGTACTTCTTTTATTATGCAAATAGTTGTTGCATTTATCACCAATCTCTCTATAATACGCAGACTTTCTTTGCCATAGGCTCGCCTAGGTAGAAGGAAGTTAAATATAGGCTTGGATTTCAAGCAATAAACAGGAGTTCCGATTTGGAACTCAACGTAGATATAAGAGAACAACCGACTCCTTAAAATATTATGGATGCTTCGGCGGTTTTTTTATGCTCTTTTTAAATGCTCTTTTAATTGAGGTTTTAGAATGTCAAATCAACGCATTCGCATTCGCCTAAAAGCTTTTGACCACCGTTTGATTGACCAATCAACGGCGGAAATTGTGGAAACTGCGAAACGCACAGGTGCTCAGGTACGTGGTCCAATCCCACTTCCTACACGCAAAGAACGTTTCACTGTATTGATCTCTCCGCACGTTAACAAAGACGCGCGTGATCAGTACGAGATCCGCACCCACAAACGTCTGATCGACATCGTAGAGCCAACTGACAAGACTGTAGACGCACTTATGCGCCTAGACCTTGCTGCTGGTGTTGATGTTCAAATCAGCCTGGGTTAATCGGAAGATTAGAGAGGTTTTAGGAAAATGGCATTAGGTCTAGTCGGTCGTAAAGTGGGTATGACTCGCATCTTCACTGAAGATGGCGTATCTATCCCTGTGACAGTTATCGAAGCGACTCCTAACCGTGTTACGCAGATTAAATCTGACGAAACAGACGGTTATAACGCGCTTCAAGTAACCGCAGGCGAGAAAAAAGCTAGCCGTGTAAACAAACCAGCAGCGGGTCACTTCGCTAAAGCTGGTGTTGAAGCGGGTCGCGGTCTGTGGGAATTCCGTCTTAATGGCGGTGAAGGCGACTTTGAAGTAGGTAGCGAAATCACTGTTGATGTATTCAACGAAGTGAAAAAAGTAGACGTTACTGGTACTTCAAAAGGTAAAGGTTTCCAAGGTGGTGTTAAGCGCTGGAACTTCTCCATGCAAGACGCGACTCACGGTAACTCAATTTCTCACCGTGCTCCTGGTTCAATCGGTCAAAACCAATCACCTGGTAAGGTGTTTAAAGGTAAGAAAATGGCTGGTCAAATGGGTAATGTGCAATCCACAACTCAGAACCTTGAGCTAGTACGTGTTGACGCTGAGCGTAATCTGCTTCTAGTTAAAGGTGCAGTACCTGGCGCTATCGGCGGTGACGTTATCGTTAAACCTGCTGTTAAAGCATAAGTCCTGGAGATTTAGTGATGGAATTAGCAATTAAAGACGCGTCAGGCGCTCTTGAAGTTTCCGAAGCTACTTTTGGACGTGAGTTTAACGAAGCCTTAGTACACCAAGTAGTTGTTGCTTATGCAGCAGGTGCTCGTCAAGGTACTAAAGCTCAGAAGACACGTTCTGAAGTAAGCGGTGGCGGTAAGAAGCCATGGCGTCAAAAAGGTACTGGCCGTGCTCGTGCTGGTACAATCCGCAGCCCAATCTGGCGCAGCGGTGGTGTGACTTTTGCAGCTAAGCCGCAAGATCACAGCCAAAAAGTTAACCGTAAGATGTATCGCGGTGCGATTAAGAGCATCTTGTCTGAGCTTGTTCGTCAAGAGCGTTTAGTTGTCGTTGAGAACTTCGCTGTTGAAGCTCCTAAGACAAAAGAGCTTGTAGCTAAGCTTAAAGAGCTTGAGCTTAAAGACGTGCTTATCGTGACTGAGGAAGTAGAAGAAAATCTATTCCTTGCTGCACGTAACCTTTATAAGGTTGACGTCCGTGATGTAGCTGGCATTGACCCTGTAAGCCTAATCGCATTTGATAAGGTTCTTATTACTAAGGGTGCTGTTAAGCAACTTGAGGAGGCGCTAGCATGATCCGTGAAGAACGTCTTTTAAAAGTAATCCTTGCTCCACACATCTCTGAGAAGAGCACTGTATCTGCTGAAGAAAACAACACCATTGTTTTCAAAGTAGCAAAAGATGCAACTAAAGCTGAAGTTAAAGCAGCTGTAGAGAAGCTTTTCGAAGTAGAAGTAACTGGTGTTCGCACACTGAATGTTAAGGGTAAATCAAAGCGTACTGGTATGCGTTTCGGCCGCCGCAGCGACTGGAAGAAAGCCTACGTTACTCTTAAAGAAGGTAGCGAGCTAGACTTTGTCGGCGGCGCCGAGTAATAAGGGGAGTTAGAATTATGGCACTTCAAAAGTGTAAACCAACTTCTGCGGGTCGTCGTCACGTCGTTAAAGTGGTAAACCCTGATCTACATAAGGGTAAGCCATACGCTCCGCTTCTAGAGAAAAACTCTAAATCTGGTGGTCGTAACAACAAAGGTCGTATCACGGTTCGTCATATCGGTGGTGGTCACAAGCATCACTATCGTGTAATTGACTTTAAACGCACTAAAGATGGCATCCCAGCTAAAGTAGAGCGTCTAGAGTATGATCCAAACCGTAGCGCGAACATCGCGTTGGTTTGTTATGCAGACGGTGAGCGTCGTTACATCATCGCTCCAAAAGGTCTTAAGGCCGGTGATTCAATCCAATCTGGTGTAGATGCACCAATCAAGGTTGGTAACACATTGCCTATGCGCAATATGCCGGTTGGTTCGACTGTACACAACGTAGAGCTTAAGCCTGGTAAAGGTGCCCAGATGGCACGTTCAGCAGGTGCATACGTACAAATCCTAGCACGTGAAGGTCAATACGTGACTCTACGTCTTCGTTCAGGCGAAGTGCGTAAAGTTGAGTCAGACTGTCGCGCTACACTAGGTGAAGTAGGTAATGCTGAGCACATGCTACGTTCACTAGGTAAAGCTGGTGCTAACCGCTGGCGCGGTGTTCGTCCGACCGTTCGTGGTGTTGCCATGAACCCGGTAGATCACCCACACGGTGGTGGTGAAGGTCGTACTTCTGGTGGTCGTCACCCTGTATCTCCATGGGGCACGCCTACTAAAGGTTACAAGACCCGTAAGAACAAGCGTACTGATAAGTTCATCGTACGTCGTCGTACTAAATAATAGTTGAGGAATAGCCATGCCACGTTCTCTCAAGAAAGGTCCTTTTATTGACCTGCACTTGCTGAAGAAGGTAGAGAAAGCGTTGGAAAGCGGTGACAAGAAGCCAATTAAAACTTGGAGCCGTCGTTCAATGATCATACCTAACATGATCGGATTGACCATCGCTGTCCATAATGGTCGTCAGCACGTTCCTGTGTTTGTCACAGACGAAATGATCGGTCACAAACTAGGTGAGTTTGCACCTACACGTACTTATCGCGGCCATGCTGCTGATAAGAAAGCGAAGAAACGTTAAGGGGTTGAAGATGGAAGCATTAGCTAAACACAAATTCGCCTCTGGTTCGGCGCAAAAAGCACGTCTAGTTGCTGATCAGATCCGTGGACTACCGGTCGATCGCGCGCTAGAAATCCTGGCGTACAGCCCTAAAAAAGCGGCTGTGTTAGTTAAAAAAGTACTTGAGTCTGCTATCGCGAACGCGGAGCACAACGAAGGTGCTGACATTGATGAGCTTGTAGTAGCGAAAGTATTTGTAGACGAAGGTCCTACAATGAAACGCATTATGCCTCGTGCTAAAGGACGCGCAGACCGCATCCTTAAGCGTACAAGCCACATCACTGTTGTGGTTTCGGATAGCTAGGAGATATAAGTAATGGGACAAAAAGTTCATCCTACTGGTATTCGCCTAGGTATCTCTAAACCTTGGGTTTCTACCTGGTACGCGAATACAAAAGATTTCTCTGAACAGCTTTTTGGCGATCACAAAGTACGTTCTTTCCTTACTAAGGAACTTAAGAACGCTTCTGTGGCTAAAATCGTTATCGAGCGTCCAGCTAAATCAATCCGTGTAACAATTCACACAGCTCGTCCTGGTGTTGTTATCGGTAAAAAAGGCGAAGACGTTGAAAAGCTACGTCAAGCTGTAACTAAAATCGCTGGTGTACCTGCGCAAATCAATATTGCGGAAGTACGTAAACCAGAACTTGATGCACAACTAGTTGCTGACGGCATTGCCTCACAGCTAGAGCGTCGTGTTATGTTCCGTCGCGCAATGAAGCGTTCGGTACAAAATGCAATGCGCTTAGGTGCAAAAGGTATCAAAGTTGAAGTAAGCGGTCGTCTAGGCGGCGCAGAAATCGCACGTGCTGAGTGGTACCGTGAAGGTCGTGTACCTCTACACACTCTACGTGCTGATATCGATTACGCAACTTCTGAAGCTTCAACCACTTACGGCATCATCGGTGTTAAAGTATGGATCTTCAAAGGCGAAGTAATTGGTGGTCTTCCACTAAACGCTGAGCAAGAGAAGCCTGCTAAACGCGGACCGAAGAAAGCCAAGAAAAGTGCTAAGTAGGAGTAGCGAGTAATGTTACAGCCAAAACGTACAAAATTCCGTAAGGTGCACAAAGGCCGCAACCGTGGTCTTGCACAAAACGGTAACAAAGTAAGCTTCGGTACTTTCGGTCTTAAAGCCACTGGCCGTGGTCGTATGACTGCACGTCAAATCGAAGCAGCTCGTCGAGCTATGACACGTCACATCAAGCGTCAAGGTAAAATCTGGATCCGTGTATTCCCAGACAAGCCAATCACTGAAAAGCCGCTTGAAGTTCGTATGGGTAAAGGTAAAGGTTCTGTTGAATACTGGGTTGCTGAAATTCAGCCTGGTAAAGTACTTTACGAGATGGAAGGTGTTTCAGAAGAGCTTGCTCGCGAAGCATTTAACCTAGCTGCTCGTAAATTACCTTTCAAAACCACTTTTGTAACTCGGACGGTGATGTAATGAAAGCTAGCGAACTTAAAGACAAAAGCGTAGAAGAGCTTAACGCTGAACTTATCGAGCTTCTTCGTGAGCAGTTCAACCTGCGCATGCAAGCAAGCACTGGTCAGCTAGCTCAATCTCATATGCTACGTAAAGTACGTCGCGATATCGCGCGTGTTAAAACGGTTATCAACCAGAAGGCAGGTGCATAATGAGCGAGAAGATCCGTACTCTACAAGGCCGTGTAATTAGCGACAAGATGGACAAGTCTTTCACTGTTGCTGTGGCACGTTACGTGAAGCACCCGGTATACGGTAAATTCATGAAGCGTACAACCAAGTTGCACGTGCATGACGAGAACAACACTGCTCAAACAGGCGATACAGTTACTATTCGTGAATGTGCGCCTATCTCTAAGACTAAGTCTTGGACTTTGGTAGACGTTGTTGAGCGTCCTAAGAAAGCTTAATTTTATTAAGTTTGATTAGACGACTGAAAAGCCCCGGCATATGTTGGGGCTTTTTGTTGTTGGCGACCTTAAACCTTGGTGTCATAATGGGTTCACTTACCTAGTTTTCTCTAGCCCAGCTCGAAAAAGGGGCCGCAATGAGCACCTCAATACAAGACGTATTAATCCTTGGCAATGCGCCAATCAAAGACAATTTAGCTGCGCAGGTCGATGCCTTTGAGCGCGTAGTACGTTTTAACTTTTGTGCCGGAATGCCCGTAAATTTGGGTAGCAAGTGCACTGACTTATGGTTAACTGGACGCGGACGTCAGGCTGCAAAACTGTTGCAACAGCCTATCGCTGTGGACCCTGAGCGATTACAAAATGTGGTGATCACTGACCCGCCTGCACAGGCTGTTGTGCAATCACTATTTCGACTGATCCGTCGTCAAGGAAAGTATGATCATGGTGCGGCACTGCTGGCTAAGTTCGCCCAAAGCGAGTCTGGTTGGCGTGTTAGCAAAGAGACTCGCAAGCAGTTACTAAAGCGTTTGCATACTTATGGTAAACCGCAATATAAGCCAGTTTGTCCGAGCTCTGGTACCCTAGCGATTGACCACTTCTTACAGCAAGGCCACCGCGTTACTATCACCGGGTTTGGTTTTCAGGGGTGGAAGCGGCATCCTTGGGACTTAGAGCAGCGTTATGTTGCCGAACTTGTCGATACTGGCAAGTTACAGTGGTTAACCTGAACACAAAGCGTCGAGACGACATAGCCTTAGATATCGCTTAACTTGGCATTATGCCATGGTACTTCTAAACTGAGTTTATCAATCACAGCTGTGTCGTGTAGATGAAAAGTGCAGTACCTATTTTATTAATTCTGTTTTTGCTCTGTAGCAGCGCCAGCGCCAAGACGGTGCGATATATCGAGCCCTTTTTTGGCGATGCGACCAGTGATAACAGTTTTCATATCCAAGTTCTCAAACGTGCACTGAGTTTGTCAGAGGCCAAGTTTGGTGCAATTTCTGCGCAAGCAATAGATACACCTATGTTGCAGGGACGGCAATTTCGCGCATTGTCGCGCGCCGATATTGACGTATTGTGGTCGATGACGTCCCGTGCCCGTGAGCTTGACGCCCGACCTATTCGCATACCACTTACAATGGGACTCATTGGCTATCGCGTCTTTGTTATTAAGCAGCGAGATCGCCATCGCTTTGCCACATTAACTAGCAAAGCACAACTACAGCAACTACTTGCGTTGCAAGGCCATGATTGGCCGGATACGGAAATTATGAGTAGTAATGGTTTTAAAGTGCGTGGCGTAAGTTGGCATCAAAGTATGTATAAATTACTGGCCGAAGATAAGTTTGATTATTTTCCTCGGGGCGTCCTTGAAATTGGCGCTGAGGGGGAAGGGTTAGCGGCCTATGCGCTGACTATAGACTCCAAATGGGTGCTTCATTACCCCGCCGCAAGCTATTTTTTTGTGCGTCATGAAGATGCCTCATTAGCGCAGCGCTTAGAGTATGGTCTGGTGGCCATGCTGCAAAGCGGCGAGCTAAAAGCTATGATTCTCAATAATCCACACCATATTAATGCGTTGCGTATGCTTAACTTCTCTGATCGCGAGTTTATTCGCTTGGATAATCCGCTCCTTCCCGATAGTACACCGACGCTGGATCCGAAATATTGGCTCACGCCACAAGAATTATCTGAATTAGTGTATTAAGCGCTTGACCTTAAGCTAGGTTCAGGTTTTACAGTTTTGCTATCACACTGATAGTAAAGGAACTGAAGCATGACCCCTATGAACCAATATCTACAGGCGCTAAGTGTTCGCAACTACGAGAATTCATTCGCGCAAGTTAACCAGTTGATCCGCTCTCATTTACAGCAATTTGCCTTTAGCAGCATCAATTCGCTACTCGGTCGAACGCTGAGTTTAGCGCCTGATGATTTAACCGAAAGAGTGGTTATCAAGCGCCAAGGCGGCTACTGCTTCGAGCACAATAAGCTGATGTACACGTTACTTCAGAGCTTGGGTTATGAGGTTCGTCCAGTGATTGCCAGGGTCATGGTTAATGGTCGCAATGACAATCCCCGTTCCCATCGCTTAACCGTATTACGGTGGCAGCAAAAAACCTTTCTAGTTGATGTCGGCTTTGGCGTACTGACGCCGGCTGTAGCAATAGAGCTGGATAACACTGCTATACAGTCCGCTTTTGGACGGCAGTATCGTGTAGAGGTGCGAGATGGTGAATATTTAGTATGGCAGGTTGCGCCAGAGCAAGTGTGCTTATATCAGGTTTCTTTGGCGAGATTTTACGAACAGGATTGTGAAGTCGCTCACTTTTATAGCCACCGGCATGATAAGGCGGCGTTCGTCAATAACCTGGTGGTGTCTCGAATTACCGCTGAGCAACGATGGTTGTTGCGCAATGACAGCTTTACTCACTTTGAGCTACAACAAGGACGATGGCAACAACACCAGCAGGCTATACGCAGTGTTGATCATTTGCACTGTTTGCTGAGCAATCAACTGCAGATCAATATTAGCTTGGCAGATTCGCAGCTGCTTTTTCAGCGCTTTGTGAATAAAGTCGAGGCAATAAAAAGCCGCGCATAATGCGCGGCTTGATGCATTTAAGCGACCATTTGTCGCAGCACGTATTGCAAGATTCCACCGTGCTTGTAGTAATCCCACTCTTTGGGCGTGTCTATCCTTACATCGGCTTTAAACTCGGTTTTATTGCCATCCTCGTCGGTGGCTATAATCTCAAGTTCATCGGCTTTATCGAATAGGCCATTAATATCGAAGGTTTCTTTGCCGGTTAGCCCCAGCTCTTCGTACCCTTCGCCTTCTTTAAATTGCAGGGGTAGCACGCCCATGCCGATTAGGTTCGAACGGTGTATACGCTCATAGCTTTTTGCAATCACGGCTTTTATGCCTAGCAATAAAGAGCCCTTTGCAGCCCAGTCACGCGAAGAACCTGTGCCGTACTCTGCGCCAGCAAGCACGATCAATGGCGTGCCTTGCTCTTGGTACTGCATCGCGGCATCGTAAATACTGGCAATGTCATCCTCGGGTTGAGTGCGAGTAATACCGCCCTCGGTGCCGGGGGCAAGCTGATTGCGCAGGCGGACATTGGCGAAGGTACCACGCATCATTACTTCGTGATTACCGCGACGTGAGCCGTAGGAGTTAAAGTCGCCTTTAGCTACGCCATTTTCAAGTAAATACTGACCTGCGGGAGCATCGGCTTTGATGGCACCTGCTGGTGAGATATGGTCGGTCGTTACCGAATCGCCTAACTTGGCCAGACAGCGCGCGCCTTCAATAGTTGGAATACCCGGGGCTTCTTTACTCATGTTGTCAAAGAAAGGCGCTTTACGGATATAGGTTGAGTCGTCGCTCCACTCGTAACGCTTTGCCTCTGGCACCTTAATATTGCGCCAGCGTTCGTCGCCTTTGTAAACGTCGGCGTAGCTCTTGGCAAACATTTCTTTGGTGACAGTCGATTTAACCAAATCAGCCACCTCGCTAACCGATGGCCAAATATCTTTTAGATAGACATCATCGCCATTGCTATCTTGTGTCAGTGGCTCGTTGTATACATCTATATCGGTGCGCCCGGCGATAGCATAAGCGACGACTAAGGGCGGCGAGGCCAAAAAGTTCATCTTCACATCTTGGTGAATACGACCCTCGAAATTACGGTTACCGGAAAGAATCGAGCTTACCACGAGTTTGTGCTGAGAAACGGCTTCTTGAATTTCATCAGGTAGCGGGCCAGAGTTACCGATACAGGTTGTACACCCGTAGCCTACTAGGTTAAAGCCAAGGGCTTCCAAGTCGTCCATTAATTCAGCTTTTTTCAGGTAATCAGTGACCACCTGAGAGCCTGGCGCTAAAGACGTCTTCACCCAAGGCTTAACGTTTAGCCCCATCTCTTTGGCTTTTTTCGCGACCAAGCCCGCAGCAAGAATGACACTGGGGTTGGAAGTATTGGTACAGCTAGTGATCGCGGCGATGACGCAGGCACCATCGTTTAACTCGAATTCTTCACCCTTGTAGTTTACTTTGGCAACACCGGTGACCTCAGGTTCAGTTTTAGACTGCTTCGGTTGTCCGCCTTCGGAAACGATACGAGCTTCGTCTTCAACTTCCAATGCTTTCTTCTCTGCGCGTTCATCTTGGAAGCCGCGCAGATGTTTGGTAATGGTGTCACCCGCTTCATTGAGCGGAATGCGGTCTTGTGGGCGTTTTGGCCCTGCTAAGCTGGGTACAACGTCACCTAAGTCGAGCTCCAAGGTGTCGGTGTACATAGGTTCGTCGCCTGGCTCTCGCCACATGCCTTGATGTTTGGCGTAAGACTCAATGAGTTCGATTTGCTCATCGCTGCGATTTGTGAGCTTAAGGTACTCGAGTGTTTCTTGGTCAATCGGGAAAATACCGCAGGTGGCGCCATATTCTGGTGCCATATTAGCGATAGTCGCGCGGTCAGCGAGCGGCAAGTCTGCCAGGCCGTCACCGTAGAACTCCACAAATTTACCTACAACGCCTTTCTCTCTGAGCATCTGCGTCACTGTGAGTACTAAATCGGTAGCAGTGGTGCCCTCGGGCAGAGCGCCTTTGAGTTTGAAACCAATCACTTGTGGGATCAGTAGACTTATTGGTTGGCCTAACATCGCTGCTTCGGCTTCGATACCGCCCACACCCCAACCTAATACACCTAGGCCATTAATCATGGTAGTGTGTGAATCGGTGCCCACGAGGCTATCGGGGTACGCTACGCGCTGGCCATTATCCTCTTTGGTAAACACTACGCGTGCTAAATATTCGAGGTTAACTTGGTGAACAATACCGGTTGCCGGTGGCACAACTTTCAGGTTATCAAAAGCTGTTTGCCCCCAACGTAAAAATTCATAGCGTTCTTTATTGCGCTCGTATTCAAGTTTGGCATTCAGGTCAAAGGCACCGTCTTTACCATAGCTATCAACTTGGACCGAGTGGTCAATGACTAACTCAGCCGGCGATAACGGGTTAATCTTGCTGGGGTCGCCGCCTAATTGCTCCATGGCATCGCGCATGGCCGCTAAGTCGACGATAGCCGGTACACCAGTGAAGTCTTGCATCACTACCCGAGCGGGTGTGAAGGCGACTTCTTTACTTGGCTTGGCAGTAGGGTCCCAATCAAGCAGAGCTTGAATGTCGTCTTTGGTAATGTTTTCGCCATCTTCATGGCGCAGGAGGTTTTCGAGTAAAATTTTCAACGAAAATGGTAAACGTTTCGCAGCATTACCGAGCGGACGAAGAGAGTGGATATGATATTGCTCAGCATTAACAGTAAGCTGTTCAAGCGTTTTGAAGCTGTTGTTCATTGTGACCCCTTTTATTTTTCCATTATTCCTTCATGGGTAACGCAAGATGCGATCCAACATGAATAATGCCCTTGGTTATGACTAAATTTTAGTCATAAATTAGAAGTGGGGTAGAAAAGGATGTTTTCAAGGGGTCTTAGGCTATCCAAAAGAAATAGGCTTGCGTCCAGTGCGCTCATCTCGTTGTGGCTTTTTGGCTTTTTGTTTTTTTGCAGGAGTGTGGGTTTTAGCCTCTGGATGGGGCTTAGGTTGTCGTTGCACCATATTCTCTGCCGCGCTTAACGCAAATAGCTCGCCATTGAAATACAAGGTGTCTCCTGCACGCATCTTCTTGCGCTTTTGTGTGCAGACCTCTCCGTTAACACCTACGTAGCCGTCGGCGATAAGTAGTTTAGCATGGCCACCACCTTCGGCTAAGTCGAGCACTTTTAAGAGCTTACATAGCTCAATAGGCTCTTCCTCTAATTGCACTTCAATCATGTCGTCATTCATAGTTGAACCAAAGCGAATCGTTATTACGTACAGTATACCCGATAGGCTGCACCACAATGAGAAAATTTGCACTGAACTCATGCAAAATTTACCACTCTAACTGCTGTGACCTTCATGAAAGTGCCATTGAGGCCTATTAAAATAGCGCTTTGAGATTTTGGCGCAGTATTTGCTGGTAAGTGCCAGCCAAATATTTCAGGTAGGTGTAATGGCCCACCAACTTTAACAAATGGAGCTAAGAAAATGGGCGCAAGACAAGCTGTATTCGAAGAGCTTTTAAGTAGTAAATTTGCAGACCATTGCAGTGCAGAGCAAGTCCGTACATCGTTAACACGTGCTATTAAGGCTAATTCGCCACAACGTGAGTTGCTCTTCACTTTGTTATCTCGTTTTAATGACAATCATAACCGCATTCTGTACCAAGGGCACAGTGGCGAAGCTGAGCTTACTTATTGCCACCATAAGCTGTTCAAAGAAGTCACTTATCATAAAGATAGCATCAATAAGTGGTTGGCGAATCACGGTGTAAATACAGTAAACCTTTAGCCACTACAATAGTGAGTTTATATACGAGCAGCACCTTGTGCTGCTTTTTTAATTGCTGTAAATTAATTGATTACAAATGTAATCAATTGGTGAGTAATGAAGGAATTATTACTTTTTATCGGTATTTTCGTTTTGGCAGGCTGCCAAAGTGCTCGCATTCATATAGTCGCGCCGAGTTTTGATAAGCAGCAAAAGCAGCAGCTAGCACAGCATTTTGCTGATCAAAACTTGAAGGTTAACTTTGCTCAAGGAGTGCTTGCCCCGAGCGAGTTCAATGAGGCAAGCATCACCATGAGCCCAACATTTGCTGACTTCAAGTTATTGGGCTTAGTAAAGGATGCGCTGCGCAGCGCAGGTTATTACAAGGTGGACGAACTGCGTTTCGCTCAGCAGCAACAGTTTTATTATGAAGGGCACATCGGTGTCTATTTATTGTTACCTAAAGAGCAAAGGTTGCCTTTATATGTGGAGAGCGAGGATTGCACCCCTTATCGCACGTTAATGCTAACGCCAGAGGGTCGATGGCAGCTTGATGATTTTGTCTCAAAACCTCTCGCTGGTACTTGGCGTCGCCAAGGTGAGCGTGTGGTTTTAACTAGCGATAGCGGCGTTGATACCCACCTTCATTATGAGCGTACCACGCGGATAACCTATCAGGGAGAGCGCCCGGCGCATGTACTTAAAGCGTTGCCAGGCACACAAGGTGCATTCAAGTGCACCTTTGTTGCTATTAATATGAATTAAAGTCGTATTAGTCGTTTAATGCGCTAACGATGAAGTACGGATTGAGGTAACTGTCTTTTTGGTTATAGCGCAGTGGCTCACCTTCAATCGTTGTGACCCGGGCTCCGGCAATTGCGGCAACAGCGTGCCCGGCGCCGGTATCCCACTGGGATGTCGGCCCTAAACGTGGGTAGATATCAGCTTCTCCTTCGGCAACTAGGCATAGCTTGAGCGAGCTGCCTTTAGCGACCATATCCACCTCATCGAACTGAGTAAGGTATTGCGCTAACTCCTCAGATGGGTGCGAGCGACTGCCGACTACTCTTATTAACCCTTGGTTTTGCTTCGCCGTCACTTTAAGCTCAATGCGCTCTTCGCCTTGTTGTTTAAAGGCGCCAATCTCTTTTGCAGCAAGATAGCTGACTCCCAGAGCGGGTGCATCAACGACACCCAGTACCGGCTCACCCTTGTCAATCAGCGCAATATTGACTGTGAACTCACCATTTTTCTTGATAAATTCTTTGGTTCCGTCGATAGGATCAACGAGCCAGTAACGTTGCCACTGCTGGCGCTGCTGCCATGAAATACCCGCGTTTTCTTCGCTGAGAATGGGAAGATCTGGAGTCAGTGCTTGAAGCCCTGCGACGATCACCTTGTGAGCCGCTAAATCGGCTTCAGTGACCGGGCTTTTATCATCCTTATACTCCACGGCGAAATCTTTATTATAGATTGTCATCGCAGCTTGGCCTGCGTCACGAGCAAGGTCGAGGATATTTTCTAGCAACTCTGGAGGGTTCATACTCTAGCCTATGATATTTCGGGTACGTAAATGAGCAATGAGCTGGGCGACACATGCTTGTACATCCAACTCAGCGGTATTTAGTGTGAGCTCTGGATGCTGCGGAATTTCATAATCGGAGTCAATGCCTGTAAAGTGGGCAATTTCTCCAGCACGGGCCTTTTTGTATAAGCCTTTTGGATCGCGCTGTTCGCAGGTTGCCAATGGCGTATCAAGGTATACCTCAATAAACTCATGCTCTTGCACTAAGTTACGAACCATATCACGCTCGGCTTGAAAGGGAGAAATAAAGGCGGTCAGTACCAACAAACCCGCATCTACCATGAGTTTGGCACTTTCGCCAACACGGCGGATATTTTCCTTACGATCAGCATCGCTAAACCCTAAATCACCACACAAACCATGGCGAACATTATCACCATCCAGTAAGTAAGTATGATGACCTAAATGATAAAGCGCTGACTCTAAGGCCCCAGCAATGGTACTTTTTCCTGAGCCTGAAAAGCCAGTAAACCAAATAATGCAACTTTTATGCTTGTTAAGCTGTTGGCGCTTGGTTTTATCGACACCATGGTGGTGCCACACAATGTTTTCGTCCATTTCTCGGTCTCGATATTAAAACGGAAAGACATAAGTAATGAGGCTGAGCACTACCACCGCATAGGCGATAGACATGATCACACCTATGCGGGCAAAATCGGCAAAGCGATACTGCCCCGCATTCATTACAATCATATTGGTTTGATAACTATAAGGGCTGATAAATGCGGCACTAGCGCCATAAGCAACAGCCATGGCAAAGGGCATCAAATTCACCTCCAAGGAGCTGGCTAAGCCATAGGCCAATGGAAACATGAGCGCCGCAGCGGCATTATTGGTGATAAGCTCAGTCATCACCACGGTGATCATATACACCACTATCAGCGCGACAAACGGTGTGAGCGCGCTGTAGCCAGCCAACCATTGTTGTAAGGCTTGCTCTGCTCCGGAGCCGCTGAAAGCATGAGCTAAGCCCAGTGCTGAGGCAATAATGATGACTAGCTCAAAAGGAAAGCGCCTTTTGAGTTCTTGACCATCAAGCACCTTAGTGGCTAACAGCAAGGCAATAAACAGCAATAGCCCTTGCACCAAGGCAATTGTCCCCGTCGCCGCCAGGGCGATAACAGCGGCAAACCCTGCCAATAAAGTGGCTTCACTTCTACGGCCATAGGTTTTATCAACCTCATGTTCACTGACGAAATAAAAGTTTTTATCCAGGTTGGAGCGATTATGAAAATCATGACCGACCGCGAGCATAAAGCGATCGCCCGGGCGGATTGTCACTTCGCCAAGCTTTCCGGAGAGGCGCTCACCATTGCGATGAATAGCCACCACAGCGGCGTCGAACTTCGCACGAAAGCCCGTTGCCTTTAAGGTTCGTCCCACAAGCGTTGAGGTGTGTGTGACAATCACTTCTTGTAGGTTCGAGCTCAATAGTCCATTGCTGTCGGCAAATAAAGTTAAGCCCGGGATGCGCTGTAAGGCGGCGACGCTGTGCACATGACCGGTAAAAATAAGCTTATCGCCAGCTCGTACTTTATTTTCCGGGTTGACAGGGCTTATCAAGCGTCGCTCACGGACAATCTCAACCAGAAACAGGCCATCAAGATCACGTAAGCCATTTTTTTCTATGGTTTTACCAATAAGTGGTGAGTTTGCACTAACCTTTGCTTCAAGGAGATACTCTTTGTGCTCACCTTCTACCCTTGGGTAGTTTGGCAGCAGTCGCCGACATAAAATCAGTACGGCTATTCCACTTAAGGTGACTGCGATACCTATGGGTAAAAAGCTAAACATGGCGAGGTTGAAGCCATCATATTGCTGCGTAAAGCTATTTACTATGAGGTTTGTTGAGGTACCAATAAGCGTGGTCGTCCCTCCTAAAATGGCAGCATAGGATAGCGGGATAAGTAGCTTAGAAGGTGCGTGATACTTATTGCGAGTAAGGGGCCCCACCAATGAAGCGACAACGGCGGTATTATTCAAAAAAGCCGAAGCGGCAGCGGTCACGGTGCTTACTTTAACAATACTGGCTCGCAATGATGGGCTAACGATACCTTTAGCAACGTGCTGTAACAGCGACGTGCGTTCCAAGGCGATAGACACCAACATTAACAACACCAAAGTGACTAAGCCAGTATTAGTAAAGTTACCAAGTAATGTTGGGGTATCGATATACCCCAACACATAGCAGCCTAATAATGCAACGAAAAAGAGTGTTGCTGGGCGTACATGAGTGAGTACCAACCCGGCAAACAACGCGATTATAATCGCTGCATAAAAGACCACATCCATCGTTTATTTCAACTTGCTAATATCGATGGCTTGCCAATGCGGGAAGTGCTTACGTACTAAGGCATTGAACTCAATTTCAAAATCGCTGTACTGAGCGTTATGCTGAGACGTTTGAGCCGCTAGCACTTGCTCGACCATTCCCGCTCCCACAGTCAGGTTACTGAGACGATCAATAAGAATAAAGGCGCCGGTTTCGCGGTTATCACGATAAATATCGGCCATCATCGGCTCGGTCAACTCCAACGTGACGATGGCAATTTCGTTGAGCCGTAAGCTTTCAGCTTGACCCTTTTCTAGAGTATTGACGTCAATGGTGTGGTCAATGCGTGACACCACCGCTGCGGTTTTTTTAGTACCTAGCTTGAAATTATAGGTTTTACCCAGCTCTAAGGGTTGCTCATGCATCCATACCAATTTTGCTTGCAGTTGGTTGGTTGCTTGCGCACTTGAGTGCGCGGGCACAATGACATCGCCACGGCTTACGTCAATTTCATCGTTCAAAGTCATAGTGATAGCTTGACCTGCCTCAGCATGATCAAGGTGACCATTGAAAGTGACCAGCTCCTTGACGCTGGATATTTTACCTGAAGGCAGCACTTTTACGGCATCACCGACTTTAAATTGTCCTGACGTAATGGTTCCTTGGAAGCCCCTAAAGTCAAGGTTCGGACGTACTACATATTGCACCGGTAACCGTGGTTCAAAGCCGTTATCGGTCGCTGCTGCAGGCGAGTCTTCTAATAGCTCTAGTAGCGGTTTGTCGGTGTAGTAAGGAGTATGCTCTGAGCGAGTAACCACGTTATCACCTTTAAGCGCCGACATCGGTACGAACTTAATGTCTTTAACATTAAGTTGCTCAGCAAATTTTAAGTAGTCCGCCTTAATTTTTTCATAAACAGTTTCATCAAAGTCGACAATATCCATTTTGTTAATCGCGACGACGAACTGTTCAATGCCTAGTGAATCACAGATAAAGCTGTGACGTTTGGTTTGTACTTGCACGCCATAGCGAGCATCAACCAAAATGACAGCAAGATCGCTGGTTGATGCACCCGTTACCATGTTGCGGGTGTACTGTTCATGCCCTGGAGTGTCAGCAATGATGAACTTACGCTTGGCGGTAGAGAAGTAACGATAGGCCACGTCAATGGTAATACCTTGCTCGCGCTCAGCTTGCAGGCCATCGACTAACAGCGCTAAATCAAGCTCCTCACCCGCATTCCCGACTTTCTCATTGTCTTTATGCAGTGCGGCTAACTGATCTTCATAGATTTGGTGACTATCATGTAGCAAACGACCAATTAAGGTTGATTTCCCATCATCGACACTGCCACAGGTTAATAAGCGCAATAAACTTTTGTCTTGTTGACGTGCTAGATAGGCTTCGATGCCTAGCTCTTTGACTTCATTAGCAGTTGCTGACATTAGAAATACCCCTCACGTTTTTTCTTCTCCATAGACCCTGCTGAATCATGGTCAATGACCCGACCCTCACGCTCTGATGAGGTTGATAGCAGCATCTCCTCGATGATCCCCGTTAGCGAGTCAGCCGTCGACTCGACTGCACCAGTCAGAGGGTAACAGCCTAAGGTACGGAAACGGACCGACTTCATTTGTGGCTGTTCGCCTTCATTAAGAGGTATACGTTCATCGTCCACCATGATTAGGGTGCCGTCACGTTCGACCACCGGACGTTCTTTTGCTAGGTACAGCGGCACAATCTCAATGTTTTCTTGGTAGATATATTGCCAAATATCCAGCTCAGTCCAATTTGAAAGTGGGAACACACGAATACTTTCACCTTGGTTTACTTCACCATTGAAAGTGCTCCACAATTCCGGGCGCTGGTTTTTTGGGTCCCATCTGTGATGCTTGTCACGGAATGAATAAACTCGCTCTTTGGCACGCGATTTCTCTTCATCACGGCGAGCGCCACCGAAGGCGGCGTCGAACCCATATTGATTCAAGGCTTGTTTCAAACCTTGAGTCTTCATTATGTCAGTGTGCTTAGCCGAACCGTGCTCAAAGGGGCTGATATTCATTGCCAAGCCCTCAGGGTTTTTATGCACCAACAAGTCAAAGCCGTATTCTTTGGCCATACGATCGCGAAAGGCAATCATTTCCCGAAACTTCCAGTTGGTGTCCACATGCAGCAAAGGGAAGGGGATCTTGGCTGGATAAAACGCCTTACGTGCTAAATGGAGTAACACCGATGAGTCTTTACCAATGGAGTAAAGCATCACCGGGTTGTCAAATTCAGCCGCAACCTCGCGGATGATTTTGATACTTTCAGCCTCAAGTTGCTGAAGATGGGTTAAAGCCATAGCTTCTGTCCTAATAATCTAGAGATTTGATTCTTTCAAGGTCAAGCCACATCAGTGAGAGGCTGAGCAAAGCTGCTAGTTTGCGTTTTTTTGCCAAACCATGCAAGTTGCTGATGTAGCGAAGTGACCTCGCCAATAATTAATAACGCCGGGGATTGAATCGTATGTGTTTCAATCAGTTCGCTGAGCTGCGCCAGCTGCCCGGTGACAACACGTTGATCTTTGCGTGTGCCATTTTCTACTATCGCCACAGGAGTAGTAGCACTGCGCCCATGAGCCAGCAGCTGGCCTTGAATATGCGGTGACTTAATCACACCCATATAGATAGCCAAAGTTTGATTGGGTTTAGCCAAAGAGGGCCAATCCAGTTCTTGACCCTCTTTTTTGCAGTGTCCGGTGACAAATTGGATGGCCTGAGCATGGTCGCGATGTGTCAACGGGATACCCGCATAGGCGCTGCACCCTGCTGCTGCAGTAATACCTGGTACAATTTGATAGCTTACACCGTGACTGGCTAGCACTTGTACTTCCTCACCACCACGACCATAAATAAAGGGGTCACCACCCTTAATGCGGCACACTTTCTTACCTTGTTGTGCCAACTCAACGAGCAGCTCATTAGTGCGCTCTTGTGGCACACTGTGGTCGCCTGCGCGTTTGCCCACGCAAATGAGCTCAGCGTCGCGTCGCACAAGCTCCATAATTTCATCTGATACCAAGTAGTCATATACCACCACATCGGCTTGCTGCATCAATTGCAGAGCTTTGAGGGTCAATAACTCAGGGTCGCCAGGGCCTGCGCCAACCACATACACTTCGCCTTGAGGGGGCAGATTGTCATCAAGCATAGTCGTGAGTTCGTCACTGGCTTGTTCGATGTTGCCTTTTTGCACGGTGCTTACAACATTGGAATCAAACACCCGTTCCCAAAATTGACGACGATCATCAAAGCTTGTAAAACGTTGCTTTACTTGTTTTCGGAAACTACCTACTAATTTGGCCAATGCGCCTATATGCTGAGGAATTAACGTTTCCAACTTTTCCCGTAGTCGGCGAGCCAATACCGGCGCAGTTCCTGCACTGGAAATAGCAATGGTGATTGGATCTCTATCCACGATAGAGGGGAAAATAAACCGGCATTTAGGTTGATCGTCGACAACATTAACGAAAATATTATGCTGTTCAGCGGCTTCGAATACTTGGGTATTTACGGTATCGTTATCAGTAGCAGCAATAATCAACATATAGCCAAGCACTTGCTCTGGCTGAAAATAAGCTCTTTGCAACGTTAATTTTTGTTGCTTTGCAAGGGCTTCAAGTTCAGCGCAAAACTCAGGTGCAATAACCGTAACTTTAGCTCGTGCTTTGAGGAAAGCTTGTGACTTACGCAGTGCGACCTCACCGCCGCCGATCACGAGTACCGGCTTGTCATCAAGTTTTGTAAAAATGGGTAAATATTGCACCGCGCACCACCTAATTTGTTAACACCGAAAGCGACAATGTTTTATTGAGCTTGGAGAATGCAAGGATATAGGCAGCATTAACGGTTAAAAAATAATTTGTTCCAAGCTTATATATCTAAAAGTTATATGCCGACTTGTGAAATGGCTTAAGGCAATGAAAATCAATATTAAGGCGCTATTTTAAGTAGATTAAAGTGATAAAATTGAAAGCGATAACGGCGATATAATCACTAAGCGCAGGACCAGGAGATGACCATGAGTGATGTTCACGATGCGCAGTTAGCGCTCGCTTGTTTAGATTACACCCGATTGCAAGAGCACGACAGTGAGGATGCAATGTGTCAATTCGTGGCGCAAATTAATACCGCTCATGCACTGCCTGCAGCGCTGTGCGTCTACCCACAATGGTTGCAGCTAACACGTCGCGAGCTCGATAATCGCAACTTACAACAAATTCCATTGGCCACAGTGACCAACTTTCCAACTGGTGACGAGGATTTGGCCACTGTTTTGGCGCAGACGCGCGAAGCGCTGCAATTGGGCGCCAATGAGATTGACTTGGTGCTACCTTATCGAGCGTTGCAGCAGGGCGACGAGCAAAAAGCTTTGGAATATGTACGTCAAAGCCGTGAACTCTGTGCCAATAAAGCGAAGCTAAAGGTGATTATTGAAAGTGGCGAATTGAGCTTGTCGCAAGTACGTATTGCCAGTCGCATTGCCATAGTCGGCGGCGCTGACTTCATTAAAACCAGCACCGGGAAAGTGGCTATTAATGCGACGCCAGAGGCCGTCGCGGTGATTTTCGACGAAGTTGCACACAGTGAGCGAGCGGTGGGTGTTAAGGTCTCTGGTGGCGTAAAAAACCTAAGCCAAGCGCAGTTATATCTGGATATGGCGGTAAACACTATGGGTGGAGCATGGTTGACGCCTTTTAACTTTCGCTTCGGGGCATCATCATTACTGGGTGAGTTGTACAAAGTGTTATGAGTGACAGTGAAGCGGAAAAAATAGCGCTAGAGCATGATGCTGCGCGACGCTTTCTGCGCGCCTATGAGCGCTATTATCATATTCCGATGCGCCATATTTGGCACAATCAACCAGCGAAGCCCGATGTCAGTTGCTACATGGAAAGTGAGCGCTTAGATATAGAGATTGCGCATCTGTATGCCAACGAGCATGAAGCGATGGCCGTGCTTGGTCGACCTTTGAGCCTTGATATACAACGCCAACTGGCGCAGTTGGCACTAAACCCAGATACAGAGCAGCTGCGCTATGCACTCTCTAAACTACTCAGTGCCAAGGCCGCCAAACGTTATGACAGCAAGCGCGTATGGCTACTAATTCGCAATGCTAGCACGCTTTGGCATCATCAAGACTTTCTTGAAGTAAAGCCGCAGTTGGTCCTTGCACCAGGTCATCCATTCGAACAAATTTGGCTATTAACCGACTGGCAAGGCACGCATGAGCCATTACAGCTTTATAGCGCTAAATAAATCACAGCCTCTACCACTAAATTAATTTTCGGTGGCCTTTGTTTTGCTCTTGTTTTAGCGTCACTGGTCAGTATAATGGGCATCCACTTTGCAGGGGCGTAGTTCCAATTGGTAGAACAGCGGTCTCCAAAACCGACGGTTGGGAGTTCGAATCTCTCCGCCCCTGCCACTTTTCACAGACAAGTCTAAGTCTAAAAATCTGTTTTAAAGCATGTTTTTAAGGTTAGATTTGGATAGATTTACCCTGTCGTGTGACGGGGTTGTTGTGTCTGTATTTAAGGTATTAGGATTATGAGTGCAAATGTAGAAAACTCGTCAAGCCCGATGGACTTGGTAAAATGGCTTATCGCCATTGCGTTGCTGGCAGCAGCAGTAGTAGGCAACACCATGTATGGTGAAGAGTCTGCGTTAATTCGAGCTATTGGCGTGGTTGCTGCAATCGCCGTTGCCCTGGGTATTGCGGCAACGACGGGCAAAGGTCGCTCCTTCATCTCGTTTGCGAAAGAAGCTCGCATCGAAGTACGCAAAGTTGTTTGGCCAACACGCCAAGAAACCACACACACAACATTTATCGTAATGATCGCGACAGTGATTATGGCGCTTATCTTGTGGGGATTGGACGGAATTTTATTCCGCCTAGTGGGCTTTTTAACTGGATTGGAGATCTAATCCCATGACGGATGAGAACAAAGAAAAGAAATTACGTTGGTATGTAATCCAGGCTTTCTCAGGTTTTGAGAAGCGTGTTGCGCAAACCATCAAAGAGCACATCAAAATCCAAGGTCTAGAAGATAGCTTTGGTGAGGTGCTGGTGCCAACTGAAGAAGTAGTGGAAATGCGCGCCGGTCAAAAGCGCAAGTCAGAGCGTAAATTTTTCCCAGGCTACGTACTGGTAGAAATGGACATGAATGATGAGAGCTGGCACTTAGTGAACAGCACTCCTCGAGTGATGGGTTTCATTGGTGGTACTTCTGATCGTCCAGCACCAATCAGCAAGCGCGAAGCCGACCGCATTCTTAATCGTCTTGAAGAAAATGCTGAAGCACCGAAGCCAGCCACCTTGTTTGAAGCAGGTGAAGTGGTACGTGTTATTGATGGCCCATTTGCTGATTTCAACGGTGTGGTTGAAGAAGTGGATTACGAGAAAAGCCGCTTGAAAGTATCGGTACTTATCTTTGGTCGTTCTACACCTGTTGAACTTGAATTTGGTCAGGTTGAACAAGACAAGTAAGTTCGCAAACTAATGTTGAAAAAGGCCGCTGATTAACTTATAATCAGCGGCCTTTTTGTAGCAGCTGAAAATGCTGGCTGCAAAATAGGTTTTTTATTAATTGGGAAGCCGTTTGAGTACGCGTCCTCGCGCGCACGAGGCTAAGACCCACCTAACGAGGTATAATCATGGCTAAAAAAGTTGAAGCTTTAATCAAGCTACAAGTTGCTGCTGGTATGGCTAACCCTAGTCCACCAGTAGGTCCTGCTCTAGGTCAACACGGTGTAAACATCATGGAATTCTGTAAAGCGTTCAACGCTCGTACAGAATCTCTAGAGAAAGGCGCTCCGGTTCCTGTAATCATCTCTGTTTACAATGACCGTTCTTTCACGTTTGACATGAAAACGCCACCTGCTGCTTACCTACTTAAGAAAGCTGCAGGCATTAAGTCTGGTTCAGGCCGTCCTAACACTGAAAAAGTGGGTACAGTTACTCGTGCTCAACTTGAAGAGATCGTTGAGATGAAGAAACCTGACCTTACAGCGGCTGATATGGACGCTGCGGTACGCACTATCGCAGGTTCTGCGCGTGCAATGGGCTTGAACGTAGAGGACTAAGATAATGGCAAAATTAACTAAACGTATGCGTACTATCCGCGAAAAAGTGGATGTCACTAAAGATTACGAAATCAACGAAGCTGTTGCACTTCTAAAAGAGCTAGCAACTGCTAAGTTCGTTGAAAGTGTTGACGTTGCTGTTAACCTTGGTATCGATGCACGTAAATCTGACCAAAACGTACGTGGTGCGACTGTACTTCCAAATGGTACTGGTCGTGACGTTCGCGTTGCTGTATTCACTTCAGGTGCTAATGCAGACGCAGCTAAAGAAGCTGGCGCGGATATCGTAGGTATGGAAGATCTTGCTGACAAAGTAAAAGCTGGCGAGATGGACTTTGACGTTGTTGTTGCTTCTCCAGATGCAATGCGCGTTGTTGGTCAACTAGGTCAAATCCTAGGTCCACGTGGTCTTATGCCTAACCCTAAAACTGGTACTGTAACACCTAATGTTGCTGAAGCAGTTAAAAACGCGAAAGCGGGTCAGGTTCGTTACCGCAACGACAAGAACGGTATCGTTCACTCTACCATTGGTAAAGTTGACTTCACTGCTGAACAGTTACAACAAAACCTTGAGTCTCTTATCGTAGCGCTTAAGAAGGCTAAGCCTTCACAAGCAAAAGGTACTTACATCAAGAAAGTAAGCATCTCGACTACTATGGGCGCAGGTGTTGCTGTTGACCAAAACTCACTAAGCACGCAAGTAGCGTAATTTAGGAGTTTACGTGGCGCGATTTTTATACTATAATTTCGCGCCATTTTGTTGAGTATTGAACTCAACAATCAACGAATTCGGGTTGAAGCCAACGTTGTTGGCTTCCGTCCAAGACCGTAGGTGCAGTCACGTATTGCTTAATTTCCTACGTAGACGGTGTGAATCCCAGCTAGATTTTTCCTAATCTTCTGGCTCTCGCCGTAACAAGCAGCTCCGTCATGATGATGGAGTAGAGTAAAACTGAGGTATTTCGGTATCTCACTGAACCAGGAGTAACACCCATGGCTTTAAATCTTCAAGACAAAAAAGCAATTGTTGCTGAAGTCAACGAAGCTGCCAAAGGTGCTCTATCTGCAGTAGTTGCAGATTCTCGTGGTGTAACTGTTGACGCTATCACTTCACTTCGTAAAGAAGCTCGTGAAGCAGGTGTATGGATGAAAGTCGTTCGTAACACGCTAGCTAAACGCGCTATCGAAGGGACTGATTACGAGTGTCTTAACGATTCACTAGTAGGCCCTAGCCTAATCGCTTTCTCTTCTGAGCACCCAGGTGCTGCAGCGCGTATCTTCACAGATTTCGCAAAGAGTAACGAAGCATTTGAGCTTAAAACGGCTGTATTTGACGGTGAAATCGTAGATGTAGATATGCTAGCTAAGCTACCTACATACGACGAAGCAGTTGCACGTCTAATGAGCGCTATGAAAGAAGCTTCTGCAGGCAAGTTGGCAAAAACTCTTGCTGCAGTTCGCGACCAGAAACAAGAACAAGCTGCTTAATTTTTATTTATAAGCTATTGTTCTTTATCGGTGTAATGAATTTAATGAACCCTCGGGTTCGAGAATATTAGGAAATTTATAATGTCTGTAACTAAAGACCAAATCCTTGACGCTATTGCTGAAATGTCAGTAATGGAAGTTGTTGAACTAGTTGAAGCAATGGAAGAAAAATTCGGCGTAACTGCTGCTGCTGCTGTTGTTGCTGCTGGTCCTGCTGAAGCTGCTGAAGAGAAGACTGAGTTCGACGTAATCCTAGCTGGCGCTGGCGGTAACAAAGTTGCTGCTATCAAAGCGGTACGTGGCGCAACAGGTCTTGGCCTTAAAGAAGCTAAAGCACTTGTTGAATCAGCTCCTGCACCTATCAAAGAAGGTGTTTCTAAGGAAGAAGCTGAAGCACTTAAGAAAGATCTTGAAGAAGCTGGTGCTGAAGTTGAGATCAAGTAATCTAGCGTATGCTAGGTTCGCTGCCTGAGTAATCAGGCAAGGGCTGGTGATTATTTAATCACCGGCCCTTTTGCGCTATAGAGCGAAAATTTGCTCCAGGGTGCTCTAAACCTAAATTTCACTTTTATTTTCAATTGGTTACGTAACTTCATTGGCAATAGCAGTGACATTTAGGAACAACAATTCTAAATGTTGTAAATATTGGCATAGATGCCAGTTATGTCTGTTCTTACAAGAACAGGTAGGGTCAAAGATCAGCAAGCTGAGGAACCCCATGGCTTACTCTTATTCTGAAAAGAAACGTATCCGTAAGGATTTTGGTAAACGTCCACAGGTTTTGGACGTACCTTTCTTACTGCAAATGCAGTTAGAATCGTTTAAAAAATTCTTAACTCCGGACGCTGACGGCGATTTCGGTTTGGAAGCTGCCTTCCGCTCCGTTTTCCCGATTAAAAGCTATTCGGGCAACTCTGAGCTTCAATACGTAAGTTATCGTATTGGTGAGCCAGTGTTCGATGTTAAAGAATGTCAAATCCGCGGTGTGACTTATTCTGCTCCACTTCGCGTAAAACTTCGTCTTGTGCTTATGGACAAAGAAGCACCCGGCACAGTTAAAGACATCAAAGAGCAAGAAGTTTACATGGGCGAAATTCCGCTCATGACTGACACAGGTACCTTTGTTATCAATGGTACTGAGCGTGTTATCGTTTCTCAGCTACACCGTTCACCTGGTGTATTCTTTGATAACGACCGCGGTAAAACGCACTCCTCTGGTAAGGTGCTTTATAACGCTCGCGTTATTCCTTACCGTGGTTCATGGCTCGACTTTGAATTCGACGCTAAAGATAATCTCTACGTACGTATCGACCGTCGCCGTAAGTTGCCGTCGTCGATCATTTTGCGCGCGCTTGATTATTCAACAGAAGAAATTCTTAATATCTTCTTTGAAACTACTACCTTTGAGGTGAGTGACGGTAAAGTTCTTATGGAGCTTGTGCCTGCGCGTCTACGTGGTGAAACCGCAGCCTTTGACATTAAAGGCGAAGATGGCGAAGTCTTGGTAGAACAAGGCCGTCGTATTACTGCGCGTCACATCAAGAGCATCGAGAAAAAAGGCATCAAGCAGCTAGAAGTACCGCATGAGTACGTCATCGGTCGGGTATTAGCGAAAAACTATGTTGATGAGTCAACAGGTGAAGTAATCGCCAATGCCAACGATGAACTATCGCTTGAGCTAATGGCTGAGCTTGTTAAAGCAGGTCACACCGAAATTGCTACTTTATATATCAATGAAGTAGACAGCGGCTCTTACATGTCAGATACCGTTCGTATCGACTCAACTACAAACCGCCTTGAGGCCTTGGTAGAAATCTACCGTATGATGCGCCCAGGTGAGCCGCCGACAAAAGAAGCTGCAGAAGCGCTATTTGAAAACTTATTCTTTACCGATGAGCGCTATGACCTATCAACTGTAGGTCGTATGAAGTTCAACAGCCGCGTTGGTTATGACACCGACGAAGGCCCAGGTACTTTGTCTAAAGAAGACATCGTTGCCGTGATGAAAGTGCTTATCGATATCCGTAACGGTAAAGGCGATGTTGATGACATCGACCACCTTGGTAACCGTCGTATCCGCTCTGTGGGTGAAATGGCAGAAAACCAGTTCCGTGTCGGTCTAGTTCGTGTTGAGCGTGCTGTACGTGAGCGTCTAAGCCTTGGTGACCTTGATGCCATCATGCCGCAAGACCTTATCAACGCCAAGCCAATTTCGGCAGCGGTGAAAGAGTTCTTCGGTTCATCACAGCTTTCTCAATTTATGGACCAAAACAACCCGCTATCAGAAGTTACGCACAAGCGTCGTATTTCTGCATTAGGTCCGGGTGGTCTTACGCGTGAGCGTGCAGGCTTCGAAGTACGTGACGTACACGTAACGCACTACGGTCGCGTATGTCCAATCGAAACGCCTGAAGGTCCAAACATCGGTCTAATTAACTCATTGTCTACGTATGCACGTACCAATGACTTTGGTTTCCTAGAAACACCTTACCGTAAAGTGGTTGATGGTGCGGTTACCGACGAGGTTGATTACCTTTCTGCTATCGAAGAAGGTCAGTTCGTTATTGCTCAGGCAAATGCTGACTTAAACGATGACAACGGATTTGTAGAAGAGCTGATTACTTGCCGTCACAAAGGCGAGTCAACCTTGATGCCGCGCGATGATATCCAGTATATGGACGTTTCGCCACAACAGGTTATTTCAGTCGCTGCTGCGCTTATCCCATTCCTAGAGCACGATGATGCGAACCGTGCATTGATGGGATCGAACATGCAACGTCAGGCTGTACCAACACTACGTGCTGATAAACCACTAGTAGGTACAGGTATCGAGCTTACACTTGCGAAAGACTCGGGTGTAACTATCGTTGCTAAGCGTGGTGGGGTGGTTGATTACGCTGATGCGAGCCGTATCGTTATCAACGTAAATGAAGATGAGCGTGTACCTGGTGAAGCGGGTATCGACATCTACAACCTAACTAAGTACACCCGTTCTAACCAGAACACCTGTATTAACCAAAAGCCAACTTGTATGGTTGGTGAGCCAATTGTACGTGGTGACGTGCTTGCTGATGGTCCGTCAACAGACCTTGGCGACTTGGCGTTAGGTCAAAACTTACGCGTGGCATTCATGCCTTGGAATGGTTACAACTTCGAGGATTCAATCCTCCTTTCAGAGAACGTTGTAAAAGAAGATCGTCTAACGACTATCCACATCCAAGAGCTTCAGTGTATTGCTCGTGATACTAAGCTTGGGCCGGAAGAAATCACTGCTGACATCCCGAACGTGGGTGAGTCTGCACTGGGCAAGCTAGATGAGTCTGGCGTTGTTTACATCGGTGCAGAAGTGAAAGGCGGCGACATTCTAGTAGGTAAAGTAACACCTAAAGGTGAAACTCAGCTTACGCCTGAAGAGAAGCTACTGCGTGCCATCTTTGGTGAGAAAGCGTCTGACGTTAAAGACAGCTCGCTACGTGTACCAAACTCAGTATCAGGTACCGTAATCGACGTACAAGTCTTCACCCGTGACGGCGTAGAAAAAGACAAACGTGCGCTTGAAATCGAAGAAATGCAGCTTCGTGAAGCGAAGAAAGACTTCAACGAAGAGTTCAAGATCCTTGAAGAAGGTGTGTTAAGCCGTGCTCGTGGTCTATTGACCGGCGCAGGCATGGATGCAGCCAGCCTAGAAGGCCTCGCTGCTGATAAACTATTAACACAAAGCCTAGCTGATGAAGGCAAGCAAGCAGAACTTGAGCAACTAGCAGCGCAGTACGATGAGCTAAAAGCTGAGTACGATAAGAAGTTTGAAACTAAACGTCGCAAGATCACTCAAGGTGATGACTTAGCACCAGGCGTATTGAAGATTGTGAAGGTTTACCTAGCGGTTAAACGTCGCATCCAGCCAGGTGATAAGATGGCGGGTCGTCACGGTAACAAAGGTGTTATCTCGACTATCGTACCTGTAGAAGACATGCCTTACGATGAGAAAGGCCGTACCGTTGATATCGTATTGAACCCGCTGGGCGTACCATCGCGTATGAACATCGGTCAGATCCTAGAGACTCACATGGGTCTTGCGGCACGCGGTATCGGTGAGCGTATTGAAGAAATGATGAAAGAGCAGCGTGAGCTTCACGAACTGCGTGAATTCATCAAGAAAGCTTACGAACTGGGTGAATGTCGCCAGCAAGTAGACATCGCTAGCTTCTCTGATGACGAAGTTCGTCGCCTAGCAGAGAATCTAAAAGGCGGTCTACCGATTGCTACTCCTGCATTTGACGGTGCTCGCGAAAGCGAAATCAAGGAAATGTTGGAGCTCGGTGGTTACCCATCAAGCGGTCAGGTAACGCTGTATGATGGTCGTACTGGCGATCAGTTTGAGCGTCAAGTAACGGTTGGTTACATGTACATGCTGAAACTGAACCACCTTGTTGATGACAAGATGCACGCGCGTTCTACTGGCTCATACAGCCTAGTAACGCAGCAGCCGCTAGGTGGTAAAGCACAGTTCGGTGGTCAGCGCTTCGGTGAGATGGAAGTCTGGGCACTAGAAGCGTACGGCGCGGCTTATACCCTGCAAGAGATGTTGACTGTGAAGTCGGATGACGTGAATGGTCGTACTAAGATGTATAAGAACATCGTTGACGGTAACCACAAGATGGAACCGGGTATGCCAGAATCATTCAACGTATTGTTGAAAGAAATCCGTTCACTCGGTATCAACATCGAGCTGGAAGAAGAATAAGCCGGTCGGGCGCAAGGCGCCCAAACCTGCGAACAAATAAATGGGCGGCTTGCCGCCCTCGAGATTAACCTCCGACAGGAGAGCTAAGGTGAAAGACTTACTTAAGTTTCTGAAGCAACAAAATAAGACCGAAGAATTCGATGCAATTCGCATTGGTCTTGCTTCGCCGGACATGGTGCGTTCATGGTCATATGGTGAAGTAAAGAAACCTGAGACCATTAACTACCGTACTTTCAAGCCTGAGCGTGACGGCTTATTCTGTGCCCGTATTTTCGGCCCAGTGAAAGATTACGAGTGTTTGTGTGGTAAATACAAGCGCTTGAAGCACCGTGGTGTTATTTGTGAAAAGTGTGGCGTTGAAGTAACGCTAACCAAAGTGCGTCGTGACCGTATGGGTCACATTGAGCTGGCAAGCCCAGTGGCACACATTTGGTTCCTAAAATCACTGCCATCGCGTATCGGCCTAATGCTTGATATGACGCTTCGTGACATCGAGCGTGTGCTGTACTTCGAATCATTCGTGGTAACCGAACCTGGTATGACGACGCTTGAGCGTGGTCAGCTTTTAGGTGAAGAAGAGTACCTTGATGCTCTTGAAGAGCACGGTGATGAATTTGAAGCGAAGATGGGTGCAGAAGCTGTACTTGATCTTCTTAAAGAACTCGACCTAGGTCAGCTGATTGCAGAAATGCGCGAAGAGCTACCAACTATCAACTCTGAAACCAAGCGTAAGAAAATTACCAAGCGTTTGAAGTTGATGGAATCGTTCCACCAGTCAGGTAACAACCCTGAGTGGATGGTAATGAGCGTTCTTCCAGTGCTACCGCCTGATCTACGTCCACTTGTACCACTAGATGGCGGTCGTTTTGCGACGTCAGATCTAAACGACCTTTATCGTCGTGTGATCAACCGTAACAACCGTTTGAAGCGTCTTCTCGATTTAGCCGCGCCAGACATCATCGTACGCAACGAAAAGCGTATGCTGCAAGAAGCTGTGGATGCGCTTCTTGATAACGGTCGTCGTGGTCGTGCTATTACCGGTTCTAACAAGCGCCCACTTAAGTCGCTTGCAGACATGATCAAAGGTAAGCAAGGTCGTTTCCGTCAAAACCTTCTTGGTAAGCGTGTTGACTACTCAGGCCGTTCTGTAATTACCGTAGGTCCTACACTGAAACTACACCAGTGTGGTCTGCCTAAGAAAATGGCTCTTGAGCTATTCAAGCCTTTCATCTACGGCAAACTTGAGCGCCGTGGTATGGCGACAACCATCAAAGCTGCGAAGAAGATGGTTGAGCGCGAAGTACCAGAGGTTTGGGACGTACTAGACGAAGTTATTCGTGAACACCCAGTGCTACTTAACCGTGCACCAACCCTTCACCGTTTAGGTATCCAGGCGTTTGAGCCGGTACTTATCGAAGGTAAAGCGATTCACCTACACCCATTGGTGTGTGCGGCGTATAACGCTGACTTCGACGGTGACCAAATGGCGGTTCACGTACCATTAACGCTAGAAGCGCAGCTAGAAGCGCGCGCGTTGATGATGTCAACCAACAACATTCTTTCGCCTGCGAACGGTGAGCCAATCATCGTACCTTCACAGGACGTTGTTTTGGGTCTTTACTACATGACCCGTGACCGCATTAATGCCAAAGGTGAAGGCCTGGTATTTAAAGACGCGAAAGAAGCTGAAAAAGCCTATCGTACTGGTACTGCCGAGCTACATGCTCGAGTAAAAGTACGGATGACAGAAACGGTAATCGAAGAAGACGGCAGCACTGAAGAAGTGACCGGCGTTATCGATACCACTGTCGGTCGTGCTATTTTCTCGTTGATCATGCCTAAAGGCTTACCTTTCTCACTGGTTAACCGTGCGTTAGGTAAGAAGCAAATCTCAGGTATGCTTAATGAGTGTTACCGTCGTCTAGGCTTGAAAGACACCGTAGTGTTTGCTGACCAAGTGATGTACACCGGTTTCCACTATGCGATGAAATCGGGTGTATCAATCGGCATCAACGACATGGAAATCCCGCCGGTTAAAACTGAGATCATCGATGCAGCGGAAGCTGAGGTTGCCGAAATCAACCAACAGTTCCAGTCTGGTCTTGTAACAGCGGGTGAGAAGTACAACAAAGTTATCGATATTTGGTCACGTGTGAACGAAAACTTATCACGCGAAATGATGGCGAACTTATCGAAAGACACTGTTATCAATGCTGAAGGTAACGAAGAAGAGCAAGACTCATTCAACTCAGTGTTTATGATGGCCGACTCGGGCGCACGGGGTAGTGCAGCTCAGATTCGTCAGCTAGCGGGTATGCGTGGTCTAATGGCTCGTCCAGATGGTTCAATCATCGAAACGCCAATTACCGCGAACTTCCGTGAAGGTCTAAACGTACTTCAGTACTTCATCTCAACGCACGGTGCGCGTAAAGGTCTTGCCGATACCGCATTGAAGACAGCGAACTCGGGTTACCTAACGCGTCGTCTCGTAGACGTAGCGCAAGACTTGGTAATCAATGAGAGCGACTGTGGCACGGAAGATGGTCTAACTATGAAGCCACTCATTGAAGGTGGTGACGTAGTAGAGCCGCTACGCGAGCGTGTACTAGGGCGTGTAGTTGCTGAAGACGTACTTAAGCCAGGCACTGAGGAAGTGTTGGTTGAGCGTAACATCATGCTTGATGAAAAGCTGTGTGACCTACTTGAAGAGCACTCAGTGGATGAAGTACGTGTTCGTTCTGTTATCACTTGTGACAATGACTTTGGTGTATGTGCTAAATGTTACGGTCGTGACTTGGCTCGTGGCCATATCATCAACCCAGGTGAAGCGGTCGGTGTTATTGCAGCACAGTCAATCGGTGAGCCAGGTACACAGCTTACCATGCGTACCTTCCACATCGGTGGTGCGGCATCGCGGGCATCTGCAGAGAACAGCGTACAAGTTAAAAACAACGGTCGTCTGAAGCTTCACAATGCGAAATATGTATTGAATTCAGAAGGCAAGATCGTTATCACTTCACGTTCTACCGAGATCACCATCATTGATGAGCACGGTCGTGAGAAAGAGCGTTATAAAGTACCTTACGGTGCAGTGTTAACGGTACAAGATGGTGCCGAAGTGAAAGGCAACGACATCGTAGCGATGTGGGACCCGCACAGTCACCCAATCATCATCGAGCATGAGTCAAAAGTATCGTTCAGCGATATCGATGACTCTAACACCGAAGCTCAGACCGACGAGTTGACAGGTCTAACGCGTGTGGTTGTTAAAGACCTAGCCAAGGTGAATGCGAAAGAGCCTAAGCTTATCATTGAGAATGAAGAGCGCGGCCTGCAAGAGATTCGCCTACCGTCATTCACCACCATTGAGGTGAGCGATGGTGCCACGGTGAACCCGGGTGATGTGCTTGCACGTATCCCGCAGGAAGGTTCGAAAACTCGTGATATTACCGGTGGTCTACCACGTGTTGCTGACCTATTCGAAGCGCGTAAGCCGAAAGATCCAGCCATCCTAGCGGAGATCTCAGGTACGGTAAGCTTTGGTAAAGAAACCAAAGGTAAGAAGCGTCTTGTCATCACCCCAGCGGAAGGTGATGCATACGAAGAGATGATTCCAAAGTGGCGTCAGCTTAACGTGTTCGAAGGTGAGACGGTGAGCAAAGGTGAAGTAATCGCCGATGGTCCAGAGTCTCCGCATGATATCCTTCGTCTACGTGGTGTGACCGATGTTGCTAACTACATCGTTAATGAAGTGCAAGACGTTTACCGTCTGCAAGGTGTAAAGATTAACGATAAGCATATCGAAACTGTTATTCGTCAGATGCTACGTAAATGTATCATCCTCGATGGTGGCGACACTGAATTCCTAGCCGGTGAACAGGTTGAAGTTGCACGCGTAAGCATCGCAAACCGTGAACTTGAGGCCGAAGGTAAGATCCCAGCGAAGTATGAAATTCAGCTAATGGGTATTACCAAAGCGTCATTGGCAACCGAATCATTCATTTCAGCAGCCTCGTTCCAGGAAACCACACGTGTCCTAACTGAAGCTGCTGTAAATGGTAAGAGCGATGAACTTCGCGGTCTGAAAGAAAACGTAATCGTGGGTCGCTTGATCCCAGCCGGTACTGGCTTTGCGTATCACCAAGATCGCCAAAATCGTCGTAAACAGAATGCAGAGGAACTGCTTGAGCCAACAGTAAGTGCCGAGGAAGCAACCCAAGCACTGACTGATGCACTTAATGCAGATTTGTCTGGCGACCAAGAATAACCGCTTAATTTCATAATTAAGTCACGCTGAGGGCGGTATAATACCGCTCTCGGCGTTGTTTTGGTTGACAGGCTAAACTTTGCTCATTAAAATTCCGCCACCCTTTTACTCGCTGGTGTTATCGCAGTGTGTAAATTGGGCGGAATTTTTAATTTCAGTAGTAACTTTAATTTTTCATCAGGAGCTATTTGATGGCAACTATTAACCAGCTAGTGCGCAAGCCACGTCGCAGCAAGGTTACAACTAGTAACTCAGCCGCGCTTAAGGCATGTCCACAAAAGCGTGGTGTATGTACTCGTGTATATACCACTACTCCTAAGAAACCAAACTCGGCTCTACGTAAAGTAGCCCGTGTACGTTTAACAAACGGTTTCGAAGTAACATCTTACATCGGTGGTGAAGGCCACAACCTTCAAGAGCACAGTGTAATCCTTATCCGTGGTGGTCGTGTTAAAGACTTACCTGGTGTACGTTTCCACACTGTTCGCGGTGCACTTGACTGTGCCGGCGTAAATGACCGTAAACAAGGTCGTTCTAAGTACGGTGCAAAACGTCCTAAGGGCTAATGGTTCTCCGTTAGTAAGGCCAAGCACTTAAGTTTTAATTAAATATTAGTTTTGGGAATCTGTTCAAAAAACAGACCTGAAGAAATCGGAGAGATAAAATGCCTAGAAGACGCGTAATAGGTCAACGTAAAATTCTTCCAGATCCTAAGTTCGGATCAGAATTACTTGCAAAGTTCGTCAACGTAGTAATGCTTGACGGCAAAAAGTCTACTGCTGAAAACATCGTTTATGGTGCGCTAGACGTGGCTGCTGAGAAATCAGGCAAACCGCACCTAGAAATCTTTGAGTCTGCACTTGAAAACGTTCGCCCACAGGTAGAGGTTAAATCTCGCCGTGTAGGTGGTTCAACGTACCAAGTACCAGTTGAAGTTCGTCCAGTTCGCCGCAACGCACTAGGTATGCGTTGGTTGGTTGAAGCTGCACGTAAGCGTGGTGAAAAATCTATGGGCCTTCGTCTGGCTCAAGAGATGATCGACGCAGCTGATAACAAAGGCACTGCGGTTAAGAAACGTGAAGACGTTCACCGTATGGCTGAAGCGAACAAAGCATTCGCTCATTACCGTTGGTAATCTGTCCTTAACCTTTAAGAGGATTATATGGCACGTACAACTCCAATTGAGCGCTACCGCAATATCGGTATTTGTGCTCACGTAGATGCAGGTAAAACCACCACGACGGAACGTGTACTTTTCTACACGGGCCTATCTCACAAAATTGGTGAGGTACATGATGGTGCTGCAACTATGGACTGGATGGAGCAAGAGCAGGAGCGTGGTATTACTATCACGTCTGCTGCGACCACTTGTTTCTGGAAAGGGATGGACGCGCAATTTGACGACCATCGCATCAATATCATCGATACCCCAGGGCACGTAGACTTCACCATTGAAGTTGAGCGTTCACTGCGTGTACTTGATGGTGCTGTTGTCGTGCTTTGTGCTTCATCAGGTGTACAGCCACAGACAGAAACAGTCTGGCGTCAGGCCAATAAATACGAAGTTCCACGTATGATCTTCGTAAATAAAATGGACCGTATTGGCGCCGACTTTTTGTCGGTTGTAGATCAGGTGAAAACCCGTCTGGGTGCAACTCCTGTTCCGATTCAGCTGCCTATTGGTGCTGAAGAAGACTTTAAAGGTGTAATTGATCTTATCAAGATGAAAGCCATCAACTGGAACGAAGCGGACCAGGGGATGTCATTTACATTTGAGGAGATCCCGGCAGAGCTTCAAGACCAAGCCGAAGAATACCGCTCACTTCTTGTGGAAGCGGCGGCTGAGGCCAATGAAGAGCTAATGGACAAATATTTAGAAGAAGGTGAGCTCAGCGAAGCTGAGATCAAGCAAGGCCTTCGTGCTCGTACTCTAAGCAACGAAATTGTGCTGATGAGTTGCGGCAGTGCGTTCAAGAACAAAGGCGTGCAAGCGATGCTTGATGCCGTGATTGAATACATGCCTTCACCTACCGAAGTTAAACCGATTCAAGGTGTTCTTGATGATGGCGAGACTGAAGACACGCGTCCAGCAGATGACAAAGCGCCTTTCTCAGCATTGGCCTTTAAAATTGCTACCGACCCGTTCGTAGGCACGCTAACCTTCTTCCGTGTGTACTCAGGCACAGTTGCCCAGGGTGACACGGTATATAACCCAGTTAAATCAAAGCGTGAGCGCTTCGGTCGTATCGTCCAGATGCACTCAAACTCACGTGAAGAGATCAAAGAAGTTCGTGCCGGCGATATCGCCGCTGCGATTGGTCTCAAAGACGTAACAACAGGTGATACCCTGTGTGACGGGAATGCAATCATTACGCTAGAGCGTATGGAATTCCCAGAGCCGGTGATCTCTGTTGCGGTAGAGCCAAAAACCAAGGCAGACCAAGAAAAGATGGGTATTGCGCTAGGTAAACTAGCGGCAGAAGATCCTTCTTTCCGCGTACAAACAGACGAAGAATCTGGCCAGACTATTATCTCTGGTATGGGTGAATTACACCTCGATATTATCGTCGACCGTATGAAGCGTGAATTCAAAGTTGAATGTAACGTTGGTAAACCTCAGGTTGCCTACCGTGAGGCGATTCGTTCAGCCGTTAAGGTTGAGGGTAAGTTTGTTCGTCAATCGGGTGGTCGTGGCCAATATGGTCATGTTTGGGTCAAACTTGAACCGCTTGATATTAGCGATGAAGAAGCACCAACATTCGAGTTCGTTAACGAAATCGTTGGTGGTACTGTACCGAAGGAATATATTCCAGCGGTAGAAAAAGGTCTCCACGAGCAGATGGAGCAAGGTGTTCTTGCTGGTTATCCGCTTCTGGGCGTTAAAGCGACGTTATTCGATGGCTCGTTCCACGATGTCGACTCTAACGAAATGGCCTTTAAGATCGCAGGTGCAATGGCAATGCGTAACGGCGCGCTTGAAGCGAACCCCGTGTTGTTAGAGCCTATCATGAAGGTAGAAGTGATCACTCCTGAAGCAAACATGGGTGATGTTGTAGGCGACCTAAACCGTCGTCGCGGTATGATCGAAGGAATGGAAGAGGCACCAGGCGGCTTAAAACAAGTGAACGCCGAAGTACCACTTTCAGAAATGTTCGGTTATGCAACTGACTTACGATCAGCTACACAAGGTCGTGCCTCGTACTCGATGGAATTCCTCAAGTACGCAGAAGCGGCTAAAAATGTAGCTGATGGAATTATTGCAGCTCGCGCTGTTAAGTAATTTGAGTTCGGTCCGATCTTCGGGTCGGACTTTAATTTCTTTATAGGAATTTTGAAAATGGCAAAAGAAAAGTTTGAACGTTCGAAACCGCACGTAAACGTAGGTACAATCGGCCACGTTGACCACGGTAAAACAACTCTAACTGCAGCGATCACTAACGTACTAGCAAAAGTATACGGTGGTGTAGCACGTGATTTCGCACAAATCGATAACGCTCCAGAAGAGCGTGAGCGTGGTATCACAATCGCAACTTCACACGTAGAGTACGACACTCCGACACGTCACTATGCACACGTTGACTGTCCAGGACACGCTGACTACGTTAAAAACATGATCACAGGTGCTGCACAGATGGACGGCGCGATCCTAGTAGTTGCGGCTACTGACGGTCCTATGCCACAAACACGTGAGCACATCCTACTATCTCGTCAGGTTGGCGTACCTTACATCATCGTATTCATGAACAAATGTGACATGGTTGATGACGAAGAGCTACTAGAGCTAGTAGAGATGGAAGTACGTGAACTACTTTCAGAGTACGACTTCCCAGGTGACGACCTACCACTAATCCAAGGTTCAGCTCTTAAAGCGCTAGAAGGCGAGAAAGAGTGGGAAGACAAGATTGTAGAGCTTGCAGAAGCACTAGATTCTTACATCCCAGAGCCAGAGCGTGACATCGATAAGCCATTCATCATGCCTATCGAAGACGTATTCTCAATCCAGGGTCGTGGTACAGTAGTAACTGGTCGTGTAGAAGCGGGTATCATCAACGTGAACGACGAAGTTGAAATCGTAGGTATT